>CAMWWZ010000072.1 GCA_947178095.1 uncultured Treponema sp. | reverse complement strand
GAAAGTGGGTGGTTTGGAGGGAGAAAACCCCCGCTTCCGAGTAGAGGGGTTGTCTTCCTCCAAATTAAAGTTCCACCGCTTTCAAGCGGGAAAATAGTTTGACTATTTTTTCGCTTGTTGATAATATAGATATTGACAAACGTTTCTTTCCATAGTAACATAGAATTTGTATAATCAATAGGAGTTTTGTATGAAATTTTCAAAAAAAATTGGCGCGGTCGCTTGCACTTTTTTTGCGGCGATTTCTTTGCTTTTGATTTCAGGTTGCGCGAAAAAATCTTCGGGCGCGAATTCTTCCGATTCGAAATCCGTAAAAATCGGCATCGCGAAAATCGTTCAACATGTCGCGCTTGACGCAGTGGAACAAGGCGTGATTGACGTGGTGAACGAAAGCGGATTTTCTGCCAAATATGATTTGCAGAATGCGAATGGCGATGTAAACACCGCCGCGCAAATCGCGAACAAATATCGCGACGAGCGAGTCGATGTCGCAGTTGGAATTGCCACTCCCGTCGCGATCGCGCTTGCAAACACAATCAAGGACATTCCCGTGGTTTTCGGAACGGTGAACGATCCAGTGGGCGCGGGCTTGGTTTCCACGGTGGCGCACGGCGAAGGCAATGTCACCGGAATGAGCGACGCGATTCCCACCGACCAGCACATCGCAGTTTTCAAGGAAGTGGCTGGCATAAAAACTCTCGGCTACATCTACACTTCGAACGAAGCGAATTCCGCCGGAAGTTTTGAAGAAGTGAAAAAGGCTTGCGCGAAAAACGGAATCAATCTCGTTTCGCAGGCAATCACGAATTCTTCGGAAGTGAAGGCGGCGGCGCAGGCAATCGTAAATCGCGTGGACGGAGTTTATCTCACCACCGACAACACGGTTTTCAGCGCGCTCGCCTCTTTGGTGCAAGTTTTCGGCGAAGCAAAAAAGCCGATTTTTTCCGCCGACGTTACGGGCGCGGAAGCGGGGGGATGCCTCATGGCGAGCGGCTTCAACTATTACAAGGCAGGACGCGCCACAGGCGAAATGGTCGTGCAGATTTTGAACGGAGCGAAGCCCGAATCTTTGGCGGTGCGCTTTATGACCGAGCCGAGCGACAGCGATTTGCTTTTGGATTTGGACGCGGCGAAAAATTGCGGAATCGTTTTCCCGCAAAAATATTTGGACATGGCAAACGAAATTTTTGAAAACGGAAAATTGACGAAAAAATAAAATGGTTTACGGAATTTTCATCGAAGGCTTGATTTACGGAATTATGGTGCTCGGCGTTTTTATGACGTTCCGAGTGCTGAACTTTTGCGACATGACGGTTGACGGATCGTTTCCGCTTGGAGGCTGCGTTCTTGCCGCGTGCCTCACTCACGGAATCGCGCCGGGCATCGCGCTTGTGATTGCGCTGCTTTCAGGAATTTGCGCGGGGCTTGTGACGACGCTTGTCTACACGAAATTGCGCGTGCCCGATTTGCTCGCAGGAATCCTCGTGATGACGATGCTTTATTCCGTGAACTTGCGAATCATGTCGAATCACGCGAACATTTCGCTTTTGAAAATTCCGACAATTTTTTCAAACATAACTCAATTCGTGAAAAATCATTCATTCAATTTTTCTCCCGACGCGGCAATCTTGGCGTTTTTGATTTTGGCGGTGCTTGCGATTTGCATTTGCCTCAATCTTTTTTATCACACGGATTTCGGGCTTGCGATGGGCGCGCTCGGCTCGAATCCGCAAATGGTCACAAGCCAAGGCGTGAACATCCAGTTTATGCGCGGTGTGGGAATCTGCATGGGAAACGCGATGGCCGCCCTCGCGGGCGCGCTCAATGCGATGTACGCAGGATTTGCGGATGTGGGAAGCGGAACAGGAGTCGTAGTTTCAGGGCTTGCGTCGCTCATGCTCGGCGAATTCATTTTGCGCACGAACGTGATTTCGCTCCAACTTTTTCGCGTTTTGCTCGGCTCGGTGATTTACCGCGCACTGATGTATTTTGCGAGGCGATACGGCTACGTCATCGGAATGAACAGCAACGACTTGCGCCTGCTCACCGGGCTTTTGATAATTTTGTGCCTGATAATTTCGAATTACGACATCGTTGGATTTTTCAAAAAGCATCTGCGAATTCGCAATGAGGCGGAATTGGAGAAAAAATGTTCGAACTGAAAAACATCGGAATCACTTTCAACGCGGGCACGCCCGACGAAAATGTCGCGCTAAAAAACATCAATCTCAAAATCAACAAAGGCGACTTCATCACCGTCATCGGTTCGAACGGCGCGGGCAAGTCCACGCTTTACAACATAATCGCAGGAACGCTCCGCCCTTCTTGCGGCGAGATTTTTTTGGACGCGGACGAAAGCGGCAACGAGAAGAACATCACTTCGCAGCCCGAATACAAACGCGCTTGCTACATCGGGCGCATTTTCCAAAATCCGCTTTTGGGCACGGCGGGCAAAATGACGATTCAGGACAACATGGTCATCTGTTCGAAGAAAGGCGCGAAAAGTCTTCGCATTACTTTGAACAATAAATTGCGCGCAGAATTCCGCGAGCAACTTTCCGCGCTAAACATGAATTTGGAAAACCGCCTCAACGACAATGTGGAGCAACTTTCGGGTGGGCAGCGTCAGGCACTCACACTTTTGATGGCGGTGATGTCAAGACCTGCATTGCTTTTGCTGGACGAGCACACCGCCGCGCTCGATCCTGCCAACGCGGAAATTGTGATGAATCTCACGCGACGATTTGCCGAAGAATACAATCTCACCGTGATGATGGTGACGCACAACATGCAGCATGCGCTGGATTTTGGAAACAGGCTTTTAATGATGGACGCGGGCGAAATAATTTTGGACATCGGAAGCGAAGAAAAATCGCGCCTCACGCTCGATTTGCTCGTGAAAAAATTCCGCGAAATAAAAAAGCATTCGATTGTAAGTGACGCGATTTTGTTGCAATGAGTCGCGTTTGAAAAATGCGCGTCGCTACTGCCTTGGGAATTTCTTGTTGAATTCTTCCACTTCCGGGCCGGAAATCGGCTTGCTGTAATAATAGCCTTGAATATAGTCGCAGTGAAAATTATGCAGCTTTTCGTTCTGCCATTCGTGTTCCACGCCTTCGACGACAAGTTTCATATTAAGAGAATGAATCAGTTGCACGAGATTTTCCACGAAGGCTTCCTTGTCGCCGGAAAGATAATTGTCCACGAGCGACTTGTCGATTTTCACTATGTCAATCGGCAGGAACGTAAGGTAGCTGAGCGAAGAATAGCCTGTTCCGAAATCATCAAGGGCAATCATAATTCCTTTTTGCACGATTTCATCAAGGAATTTCGTGACGGTATGCTTGTTCGAAACGAAAAGACTTTCCGTAATTTCAATGCAGACAAGCTCAGGCGGAATGTCATATTTTTTCATAAGGCCTTCAAGAAAATCAACGTATGAATCATCCGAAATTTGGCCGTAAGAATAATTTATGGAAACTTTGCGCAACGGAATTCCTTGCGCTCGCCATTCGTCCATTTGCTTGAAAACTTTTTCAGTGAGAATCCTTGCAATCTTTATAATCCGTCCGCTTTCCTCCGCAATCGGAATGAATTTTGCAGGCGAGATTTTAGCATCCGTCAAGCGCATCAAAGCTTCGTATCCATAAATCTCGCCAGTATTCGAATTGATTTGCGGCTGATAGACGACGCCGATTCCGTCATTCAAAATCGCGTTGTCAAGCACGGTCAAAATATTGTAAGCCTCTTCAAACTGAAGCTTCATTTCATCGCTAAAGAAAACAGTCTTTCCGTTTCCGCATTCTTTCGCCCTGTGCAACGCGATGTCCACATCCGTAATCGCAATTTCCAAAGATTCGTCTTTTGCATTCACAACTCCGAAACTTGCCTGAATGGGAATTTCAACGTCGTCCAAAATAACGGGGCTAGCGAAAATTCCTTTGAGGCTTTTCATTTCAGGAGAATCTTCTTCAAGATGCGTGTCGGAATACAATGCAAGAAATTCATCTCCGTCAAATCGGGAAACGAAAAAATTTCCCTTCCGTGAAAGCAAAAGCAATCGCTGGGAAACAGTTCGCAGAACTTCATCGCCGATGGCGTGGGTATAAATGTCGTTCACATTCTTGAAATTGTCAATGTCAAACATGACAACAGAAAAAGGCTTTTTCTTCTCTTTGATCGAATCGAACGCATTGGTAAATTTCATTCTGTTCGGAAGATTTGTCAAATAGTCATGCTCGGCAAGATGGCGGATTTTCAAATTGGAGCGACGAAGATTTCTCGCCTGCTTTATCTCCGAAATGAAAAAGAACCATGACAAAACGATGAAGAACAAAAGGCTTGAAAAGATTCCGATGACTCCCACAAAAATTCCGATTTTATATTTTCTTATGCCGTCCGGCATATTTAAAATAAGCGTGTTTTTCGGAAGGCGAGAAAGTTTCACTTCGCACCGTCTCAAGGCAAGGTAGCCGAACAAGAATTTTCCGTCCGCAAATCGCTGGAGTTTTTTTGGCTTGCTTCCGTCATTTAAAATTCCCATGATTGTCTTGCCGACTTTTTCTCCGGCCTTTTGGAAATCGGTCATTTTTCCGCCGACAATTCCGTAGCCCATTCCGTTTATCGTATGAGTGAAAATCGGAATTTTCGTCGCGGAGCCGACAATCAAATCGGCTTTTTCCGTCATCGAATACGGATGCCCTTGCGCATCGGAAGACACTCCAAGGTAAAAAATAATGCTGTCATCGTCGAGGGAAGCAAGCTCATTCCAAAGCTGCCTCCGAGAAAGAAGAGCCGCGTTTATTTCGGAAAAGTTGATTTTGTCGTCGAACTGCTCGGCCTTCTGCCTGAAAATTTTCAAGTCTTCAATGCTTGCCTTGGAATTGTCGCGCAGCGCGACATAGTTCACGGCATCGGGACAAATTTTTCGCGCGGCGTCAATTGTCTCGCCAAGAAAATTTTCTTCCAAAAACACATAAAAATTGTCTTTTTCCGCCAGTTCCTTCAAATGCGCATCGTTTCCGGAAAAAAAGAAAACAGCCGGAATTCCATTGAAAAAAGTGCTGTAATTTTCTTCCAAAAACGCGCAGGCTTCAGGGCCGCTCGAAATCACAAGGTCGTATTTTTTTCTTTGCAAAAGGGATTCTATGTGCCTTTGCATGAACACAAAGCGCAATTCGCGATCAACTTGGTCTGGCTCGAAAAATTCTACATCGATGTTCACCCTGCTTCGCATTAGGTTGTGGCGGATTCCGATTTCTTGCATGGAAAAGCTGAAAACATTTCGCGGAGACGCGATGAAAAGCACGGTCGCTTTTGGGGATTGAAATGTCACATTGAGCAAAGGGGAAATTCGCCTGCTTTTAAATGCGTAATAACATAGACAGACGACGCTGCTAAGCAAAAAAATTGCAACAAAAAATATTTTAAGACCAGGTTTTCTTTTCATTATTAATCCTTCAAAAATTCTTCAGCATTTCAAGTCGCTTTGGCTCTACTTCTTCGTGCTGCTTTTCCAGTAATTCCATTACGCGATCCACGGTCTTTTGCTTCGGATCTTCGGTTTCGGGCGGAAGCGCGTTCAAAACACTGTTGCGGAATTCTTTGCAATTTATGACAGGGCTTGCCGTATGCAAAACGATGTCTTTTTCAAGCATGTCAAAAAGCATGTTGTCGGGATTCGCGGGATTTATGCGAAGGCAATTTCCGTTTATCGAAACTAAAATCATTATATCGAAAAGCCGCAAGTAGCTGTCGATCTCGCGCAAGCCGCGCTTCGTTTCGGGCTTGCCTTCGCGGTAGCGCGTTCCTGCCGGATAAACCAAAATCACTTCGCCGCGCTTTTTGCATTCGTCCATCGTGCGCATCGCCGCGAGGTTGATTTTTCGCGCCTTCATTTCTTCGGCCTTTTTTTCTTCCTCGGAAATTTCTTCTTTGCTTTCAACTTTGTTGAGCGAACGAGTCGGATAAATAACGATGCGCGTGAACGCCTCGGTGAAAGCGCGCACGGTCGGATCGGATTCGTTGAGTTTCATTCCAGCGATGGCGACGATTTTCCGCGAGAATTCTTCCGCCCATTTTTCGCCGTTTTTTTCCAAAAAATAAATCGTTTCAGGCAAATCCAAATTCGTATAATGCTCGCTCAAAATCAGCCCGCGCTTTCCTTCGTTTACTTGCTTGAAAAATTCGCGGAAATTTTCCACGTTGCCAAGACCCGAACCTTTGAGCGCGTACTCTCCAATCATATCCCACATGATTTGGCGGTTTTTCAAATTCGCTTCTTGATAAATATTGCTCTCGTCGATTTTCGCCGCCGCCATGGAATTGCTTTTGATTGCCTCAAAATAATTCGAATAGCGTTGAATAAGTGTCGGACCCATTTTCTCTTCCCCACACAAAATTGATTTTAAAAAAGTATAGCGCAAATTGAGGAAAAAGTAAAGTGGCAAAAATGGATTGTGGTGCGAACGCAAGCAAAACTCGCGAGAATTTTAACTTTGATTTTTTTTGAAGCCCCTTACGGAAGCGGAACGGCGCAGAGGCTATTTCCAAAGGAAGCGAAATTTTCTGTTCCGCATTTCGCAAAGCAAAACTCGCGGCAATTTTTATC
The DNA here is from genome assembly GCA_947178095.1 of uncultured Treponema sp. Classification (GTDB taxonomy): domain Bacteria; phylum Spirochaetota; class Spirochaetia; order Treponematales; family Treponemataceae; genus Treponema_D. The sequence continues at coordinate 7,165 of CAMWWZ010000072.1, read as the reverse complement.
ACAAAAAAACGCCGCTTGCGCGGCGTTCCTCCTCTTCCCGAAACTTCCTACATTTTCACTTCGGTAACATAGCTTTGCGTGTCCTTGAAAAAGTCCATGCTGCCGATTCGACCTTTCCAATATTCGGCTTCGCTTTTCGTCGTGTACGGGCCGACGCGAACTCGATAGAACAAAGTGTCCTTTTTGTCCTTGTATGTGAACACTTCGGCAGGAATCTTTTTTTCATCCAATTCCGTGCGAGCACTGTCCGCGCTTTTTTTGTTCGTGAACGAAGCGGCTTGCACCCAATATTTTGTGGCAAGCGGCACAGGCGCAGAAACTGTTTTTTTCTGCGCGGACTTCGCGCTTGCCGCCGAATTCGGCGCGCTTTGCGAATTTGATTTCGCAGGCATCGTCGTTTCATTTTTCGTGCTTTGCGCAGACGCGACATAATTTGTTTTGTTCGAACCGCTCGCCTTTGCCAAAGCCTGTTCACCCGCGCGGCTTGTCGCCGTGAGATTGCTCGAAGGAACTGCGGCAGTTTTCAATTCAATATTCGTCGTGTTCGTGTTTATCGTGAGATTCGCAGAATCAAGCTGAACGGCATTTCCTTGCGCGCCGCTTTCTGCGCTCGCGCTCGTTCCAAATGAATTCGCTTCGTCTGAAATTCCGCTTTCAATTTTTTGGAACGCGAGAGTATTGGAATCCAAAACGCTTTCCGACGATTGAGTTTGAATTGGAGAAATATTCGGCGTCTCGCTCGCCGCGACTACAGGCGTTCTGTCGATCGTCGTGATGGCGGCTGTGGTAGGCACGTTTGCAGGCGACGAATTCAAAAGCAACGCCGCGCCGAGAACGACCAACAAAAAAACGCCGCTAGCCGCGATAATCCACAAAGTCTTTTTCTGTTCCATAATTTTGCCCTCGATATTTTTTTTCAAAGCGTTTTCAATCTTGAGATTACAACGCCTTGTATTTTACTATTTTCAATATCGGCAGGGATGAAAAATTGTTTAGAAAAAAATATTTTAGTTTTTGATTCGTGCGGAAAATTTCATATCACAAATTTTTGTTTCATCGCAGGCGCTGGGAAAAAATGGCCGCGATTAAAATTGTCGCAAAAGTAGCGCACCAATTTTAATTTCGAATCTTTTTCAGAAAATCGCATATTGAACTGCTGCATCGAAACAAGTCCCTTAACACAGGCAAAATCAAATTTCTCAAAGTCAGACTTGTTGAGCAGGTTCAACCTAAATTTGACTGACACCTTAAATTTTTTGAGCAAATTTTTCCCTATAATATATAATATGATTTAAAAAAAAATTGCATTTAGAAAGATATTTATGAATATTTTTTTGTTGTATTTAAGAAGTTCTTCAATGTAAATTATGGAAAGATGTGCGCTGCTCGGTTTTGGGAGTTCTCTGCGATGTTGAATTTTTTAGTCGCAATCTGCTATAATAATATAGTTTTGCGCATAAAACTCATCGGAGGAATGCCCTAATGAACAACAATAAAATCTCAGACACGATGTGGGATGACAATCCCATTGACATAACGCAAGAAGCGAATTTCATTTGGTCGATTGCGAATAAACTGCGCGGCTCGTATATGCCCGACCATTACGGCGATGTGATTATTCCCATGACGATTTTGCGCAGGTTTGAGTGCGCGCTCGAAGAGAAAAAGCGGAAAGTCGTAGATGCGTTCAAAGCCGACTCCGCCTTGCCGTACAAGAAGCTGTGCAAGATTTCGGGATTTCAGTTTTACAATACGAGCGAATACACGCTTGCGGAGCTGTGTAATGATTCCAAGCGCATAGCGGTGAATTTCAAGAATTACCTAGAGGGTTTTTCGCCGAATGTATACGAGATTTTCAGCGATTTGGAAATGTTCAAGCACATTGACAAGATGGACAAGGACGGCTGCCTTTATACGGTGGTCGAGGCGTTTGCCACGCTCGATTTGTCCATTCAGACATACGACAGCATAAAAATGGGATATATTTTTGAAAACCTCATCGGCAGGTTTTTCCAGAACGTTGACGCAGGACAATTCTATACGGGCAGGGACATAATCAAGCTTTTGGTGGAAATCTTGCTGGCGGAAGGGTGCGACGACATTTTTGACAGCCACAAGGTCATTACCGTCCTTGACCAAGCGTGCGGAACGGGCGGAATGCTGTCCACGGCGTATTCGTACATAATGCACTATAATCCCACGGCTGAAGTGCGGCTTTTCGGGCAAGAATTTATGGGGCAGACGTATGCCATAGGACTTGCCGAAATGCTCATCAAAAATCAGGATGCCGACAACTTCCGTCATGTCGATACTTTCAAAGAAGACTGCTTTCCCGATACGAAGATGCGCTTTGTCATAGAAAATCCGCCGTTCGGAACGCCATGGTCGGGCAAGGATGCAAAAGCGGGGCAGGAAGAAGCGGTGCGCGAGGAATATGCCAAAGGCGCGGATGCAAGCAGATGGGGACACGGCTTGCCGAGTGGTGGCGATTCTCAGATGATTTTCTTGCAGTCCGCCGTGGACAAAATGGACGACTCTTGCGGACGTGCCGCCATAATCGAAAACGGCTCGCCTTTGTTCAACGGCGACACCGCTTCGGGCGAAAGCCAGATACGCCGCTGGCTTTTGGAGCGCGATTTGATCGAAGCAATCATTGCGCTGCCGACGGACTTGTTCTACAATACTGGCATTCAGACTTACGTGTGGATTTTGTCCAAGAACAAGCGGAAGGAACGCCGTGGCAAAATTCAGCTCATAAACGCAGCGGACATTTACCATAAGTTGCGCAAGGCGGTGGGCAACAAGAAGAACGAAATCACCAAAGAGGACAGGAAGGCAATCACCCATTTGTACGCGGATTTCGTACCCGCCGAAAACTGCAAGATATTCGACAATACGGAATTCCTGTATCGCGAATATGCGGTAATGCAGCCGCTGCAAAGAAACTATGCCATCACCGAAGAGCGCATAGAGCAGATGCTCGCAAAGGGCACGTTGTCGTCCATATATGACGAAGCGAAAGTGGCGGAATTTGAAAGCCATGGCATCGCCATTGAAGAAAAGGACAGGCGCAAGTATGAGGCTATGCTGAACAACAAGCCGCTTTACGAAAGCATCTTGCGGACGCTCAAGGCGAACGTTTCGGACAAAGTTTATAAAGAGCCGAAAGGCTTTGTCGAGCGGCTTTCCGCGATTCTTCCGGCGGACAAAAAATTGATAGAAAAGATTGCCGCAGGACTTTCCGAAATGGACAAGACGGCGGCAATCCAGCGCGACAAGAACGGCGACATTCTTTACGACAAAGAAACCTATGACAAGGAAATCGTAAAGTACGCCGAGAACATCGAGGACTATATGGCGCGCGAAGTCTTGCCTTACGTTCCCGACGCGCAGTGGTTTTGGGAGGAAAACCTCGGCGCGAAAAAGCCCGTCATAAAAGTGGGCGCGGAAATTCCGTTCACCAGGTATTTCTATAAATACAGCCAGTCACAGCCGAGCGCAGAGCTTGCCGCGAAGTTTATGGAACTAGAAGCAAGCGTGAGCGAAAGAATAAAAGGATTGTTCGGAGAGAAATAATATGATGTTGCAAGACAAAATCGGAAGGCAGGAAACAGTCGATAAAATTTGCGGACTGGTCGATTCTTTGCAGAAAGACCAGAACTTTTGCCTGTCCCTGAACGGCGCTTGGGGAAGCGGAAAGACATTTGTCCTGCAAATGATAGAGGAGCAACTTTCAAAAAAGCAGGAATATGTAATTGTAAAATACGATGCTTGGGAAAACACGTTCTATGACGATCCGCTCATAGCGATATTGGCTTGCGTTATTGACGGTGTTGATAAAAAGCTGTGCCATGTTGGGCGATACAAAGAAAAAATTAAAACGACTGCTAAAAAAGGCTTGGACATTCTTACCAAAATATCGTCAGACATGGAAATACTTTCAGGTGTGGTCAAAGACATTCAGAAAATTATCCATGCTTTTCATAATCCTATTGATATGAAGTCTGCGAGTGATTTTAAATCTTACCAAAAACTGTTAAGAGAAACAAAAGAAGTCTTGAACGAGATTACGCAAAAAGGGAAATACAAAAGAAAGCAAACGAAACTCATTATTCTGGTTGACGAAATAGACAGGTGCTTGCCCGACGAGCAGCTAAAGATACTGGAACGCATGCACCATTTGTTTGACGTGAAAAATTGCGCGGTGATTGTAGCCATGAACCAAGATTGCATAACAAAAACCGTGCATGCGGTTTATGGCATTGACGGCTATGAATACCTGCGCAAATTTTTTGATTTTACGTTTAAAATAGAAATGCTTACAAACAATTATATAGCAAGATTATTTGAAGATTTTATTGAAAAATTTTATAAACTAACGAAAGAATCTACGAACAAATACAATGAACAGCTCGCTTCGGTAGAATTAGCGTATCAATGTTTGCTTTATGGAAATAAGAGCGTTTTAGAAAACATAGACAACAGGGAAATAACACGATATTATCAGCGGCTTTTGAATGTTTGCAATGATTTCGGCTGGGACCTATTGATACCTGAATATGTGTTTTTCGTCATAGTCGGGCTTTATATCAGAAAATGTGTTTCGTCCACTTTTTTGAACGAAAAAGAAATATGGGATAATCAAGAGACAATAAGTGGCAGCAATGTTAAGCGTGAAGTATTGAATTGTCCTGCTCAAAATGAAATGACATATTTTGATTATCTTTTTGAATATTTGGGAATTAGTGGAGGAAACCTTCCTAGCGAAATGAGTGGACAATTCATTAAGTATATGAGATGTAGCATACCCGTATTTTTCTTGTATTTCAATGAGGTTGTTTTTTGTTCTATAAGCAAACAGGAATATACTCATAATTCAATGCGCCAATTTCAAGGACAAACGCCTATATATGTCGAAGATTGCAGAAAACTTCGTGATTTGATTATCCTTTATGGAGGAGAACAAGAGCTATGCGAAAAATAAAAGATAGTAAAGCATTTTTTGATTTGACATATGTCATTCAAGAAATAAACGAATTATTGGAGGTGTAATCGTTATGGACGAAACAACAAAAGAAAAATTTTGGGATTTGTTTACAAAACAAGGTGTGTATGGCAGATTAAAATGTGCATATCAAGATTTTTATGATTTGATATGTGATAAACCGTTTCAAAGTATAGATTTATATTGTCAAAAGTGTAGGACGAACAAAACGTGTATACATAATGGAGGGGGATGGATTAAAGAATTTGGCAGTATATTAAATGATGGATATGCTGTATATCAGGCATACATATTAAGGTATATTTGCCCCACTTGTCGGAATAATTTGTGGTATATTCTTTATTATGATACAAACAAGGAATCTGTTATTAAACTTGCACAATACCCCACACTCTATGACGTAACGCCGGACGAATTAAAGAAATACAAAAAAAATGATTTAATTGACGAGGAAAGCTTTAATCAAATTTATAAGGCAGATACTTGTGCAAGCGAAAGCTATTTTATTGCAGCTTATACATATATGCGTCGTGTATATGAGTCATTGCTTGTTAATATATTTACGCAAAATAAAGAGGAAATAGGAATCAGTGAGGAGGATTTTAAAAAGCTTCGCTCAGATGAAAAAATTGCAAAAATAAAACCGTTTTTAGCAATTGATGATGAAATATACAAACCTCTATATGCGTTGCTGAGTGCGGGCATTCATTCCTTAACCGAGGAAGAATGCTGTGAAGATTATACTCTTCTTAAAAGTATTTTGCTTGATATAATAGCGGAACAAAAAGCAAGAAAAGAGAAAGAGGATAAACGGAAAAGTATTATAGAGTTATATTCAAAAAGGAAGGGCGAACAAAACTAATGCGACAAATGAAAGATAGTGGGATCGCTTGGGTGGGTGAAATACCCCAAGAATGGCAAACAATGCCGTTATATTGCCTTTATTCCGAGCGCAAAAATATTAACGCTTTGGGCAAGGAAAATAATTTACTGTCATTAAGCTACGGCAAGGTAGTACGCAAAGATATAAATACAAGCGAGGGCTTGTTGCCGAGCAATTATAACGGCTACAATATTGTAGAATGTGACGATATAATTATTCGTCCAACTGATTTGCAAAACGATAAGCGCAGTTTGAGAACAGGACTTGCAAAAGAAAGAGGCATTATAACTTCTGCATACATAGCACTAAAACCAAAGCAAGGAGTAAACAGTCATTATTTTCATTACTTGTTACATTCTTATGATATAAGTAAAGTTTTCTATAATATGGGGAACGGGGTGCGCCAAGGGTTGAATTATGACGAGTTTGCAAAACTAATTATGTTAGTTTCATCTAATTTAGAACAACAACGCATTGCGGATTTTTTGGATAAGGAGTGCGAAAAGATTGACGGGTTAAAAACGGACATTCAATTGCAGATAGATACGCTTGAACAATATAAACGTTCTGTAATTACCGAAGCCGTAACTCATGGACTTAATCACAATGCACCTGTGAAGGACAGTGGGGTAGATTATATCGATGAAATCAAAGCAGATTGGAAAATATCTAAAATTGGATTTGTCTGCACTAAATTGACAAGAGGTTTTTCAGAAGATGATCCTGCTTTGATTTGTTCAAATAAGGGGAATGTCGTGTTTCGAGATGAGCAACATGCTTGTGGCAAGATGGTTAGTGAGGATAATGCTATGCAAGGTATTCATATTGGCGATATTGCGATACATGGAATGGACACTTGGCATGGAGCGATTGGCTTTTCAAAAATAAGAGGAAAAATAACGAGAGTTGTGCATGTTTGCGATAGTACAGAAGATAAACGATTTGTAGTCTATTATTTAAAGAGTCTTGCGTATCAAGGTGTTTATAAACTTATTTCAAATGGAATTAGAGGTAATACAAGCGATTTTAGAAGCTGGGACAAGGTTAAGGACATTTATATTTGTTTGCCCCCTCTCGATGAACAAAAAGGAATTGCCGATTATCTCGACCACAAATGCACCGAAATCGAGCAAATCATCGCCAATAAAAATACACAGCTTGAAACACTTGACGAATACAAAAAATCAATGATTTACGAATACGTTACAGGCAAAAAGGAGGTCGCATGAACAATATACTTTCCGAAAAAGAATACCAGCGTTACATGGCGGAAATGC
>CAMWWZ010000071.1 GCA_947178095.1 uncultured Treponema sp. | reverse complement strand
TTTTTTTGCCGTTTCGTAAAAAGAAATTTCAATCACTTCGGGAAAGCGCGTTTTGATTTCTTCGAGTTGCGCCAAAAGTTCTTGCGGAGAAAAAACGCCGCCAAAAAGAATTTCGCAAAATCCCATTTCGCGAAATTGCCGCGCCGCGTCGTTTTTTGTTTGGCACAAATATTTCACGAAAGGAAGCGCGAAAAGCGCGCGCATTTGCTCTTCGGAAAGATGCGGAAATTTTATGTTCAGATAAAGCGGAAATTCCGTGCGAGAATTTTCGGAATCGATTTGCGCGGGAAATTTTTCTTTGGAAATTTCTTCGCAATTTTTATCGCAAGAATTTTGTGAATTCTCATCGCAAAAATTTTTTGTGATTTTCATCGCATCGTCGGTGGCGCGAGCATCGTAAATTCCAAGCGCGAATTCCGCCAAAATTTGCGGGAGCGATTTTTGCTTGATGAGCGCAATCGCTGCGCTCGAGCCGCTCAATCTCGGATTTATTTCGATGATGTGCCATTCGTTTTTGTGAAAAACCAAATCGATTTGCGCGATTCCTTCAAACTGCAAAATTTTTGCAAGCCGTTCAAGCTCGCGCGACAAATCTTGCGTTTTGAATTTTTTCAAATTGAGCGGACCGAGTTTTACAGACTGTTTTGGACTTGTGATTCCATATTGATTCACTGAATACATCAGCGGCGGAAAAACTTTCGGCGAAAAAGTTCCGTCGGAATTTTTCACAGTGTGGATTTCCGTGCCGAATTGAATTCCTTCTAAAAATTCTTCAATCAATCTGTCAGAATTAAATTTTTTGGAATTGAGATAAGCGCGAACGGCGGGCAATGTGTGCACGACTTCCATTCCATAGGAACTCACGCCTGTAGTCGCCTTGATGATTACGGGAAAATTCAATTTTGAAATTTCGCGAAAAATAAATTCGCGATAAACGTTTTGGCGCACTTCGGATTTTTTTCGCTCCGCCCAAAACAAATCGTAATTCACATGGACGGCTGCGGCGCATTTAAAATTGTTCTCGCGCAAAAAAATGTGCGTCTTGAATTTGTCAAAGCAAATCGCCTGCGTTTGCACTGAATGCGCCACAGTGCGCACGCCGCGTTCGCGCAAAATTTCTGCGACCATCGCATCTTGCAAACCAAGCCAATCGTAAGGCGTAATCCAAAAACTCGCGGCGACTGCGACATCGGGATTGAGCGCGAGAATTTCCTCCGCAATTTCTTCCGCGCTCGTGCCTTGCAATTCTACGCAATTCACATTCGCCGCTTTTTGAATCGCTTCGTTTTCATAATCCAGCAAAAACATCGCGGGCAACATCGCTGCCAAAAAAAATTCGTGGTTAGAAAAATTCTTCGCAACGCGACTCCATTCTTCATTCCATGAAGGCATCGTTTTTATGTGCACGATTTTTGGATCGAAATGATTTGAATTTGTGTTGAAGAAAACCAAGCGCATTTTTTCAGTATAGCACAAATTTTTTTTGAGCGCAATTCAGGTTAAGAAAAATATTTGAAGCCGTGAATTTTTTTACGCAAGAAAATTTTCACTGAAAAAAATTGCGCTCCAAATACTTCCCCGTGAGGCTTTCCTTGCAGGCGCAGATTTCGCGCGGTGTGCCGGTGGCGATGATTTGTCCGCCGTGTGTGCCGCCGCCGGGGCCCATGTCGATGATGTAGTCGGCGTTCTGGATCACGTCAAAATCGTGCTCGATGACAATGACGGTCGCGCCGTTTTCAATCAGGCACTTGAATACCTTGAGCAGCGTTTCCACATCGGACGGGTGCAAGCCGATGGTCGGCTCGTCGAACACGAACACGGTGTCGGACTGGCCTTTGCCCATTTCGCTCGCGAGTTTGAGCCGCTGTGCTTCGCCGCCGGAAAGACTTGGGGTCGCTTCGCCTAAGGTCAAATAGCCGAGTCCGAGGTCGTGCAACACGCGCAATTTGCGCACGACGAGCGGAATGTCCGCGCACGCCTGCAACGCTTCGTCAACGCTCATCGCCATCAGTTCGGGCAGGGTGTGCGCCGCGCCGCCGTGTTTGGGCGTTCGCGTGATGAGGCTTGCGTCCTTTGCGTAGCGAGAGCCGCCGCAGTCGGGACAGATGATTTCCACGTCGGGCAAAAACTGAATGTCAAGATTGATTGAGCCGGTGCCGTCGCAGGTGGAACAGCGGAGTTTGCCCGTGTTGTAGGAAAAATCGCCTTCCTTGTATTTTCGTTCTTTCGCGCCCGGCGTTTTTGCGTACACTTTGCGCAGTTCGTCGTGAATGTCGGCGTAAGTGGCGACGGTGGAGCGCACGTTGATGCCGATTGGCGCGGAGTCGATGAGTTTTATCTGCGCGATTCCTTCTGCCGAAACGCCCGTGACGTGCGCGGGCAAATTTTCGTTTTTGCACCGCGCTTCAATTGCGGGAATCAGGCTTTCCAAAATCAGCGTGGTTTTTCCCGAACCCGAAACGCCCGTCACCGCGATGAGCCTGCCTTTGGGAAAATCAACTTCAAGCGGCTTTACCGTGTGAATGGCGGCGGTGGATAAATGAATTTTTCCGAGGTCGAACATGTTTTCGGACGGAATATGATTGCCGATGTCAATCTGTGTTTTGCCTGAAAGGAATCCGCCGATGCGAGTGTTCGCGTTCGCTTCGATTTCTTTGAGCGTGCCTTGCGCGATAATCGTGCCGCCGTCCGCGCCCGCGTTCGGGCCGAGTTCGACAAACCAATCCGCTTCAGAAAGAATGTGCGTGTCGTGATCGACAAGGACAACGGTGTTTCCGTCGGCAACGAGGTCATGCATAACGCCTTTCAGCCCTTCAATGTTCGACGGGTGCAGCCCGATGGAAGGCTCGTCGAGGACGTACAGAACGCCTGTCGTGCGATTTCGCACCGCTCGCGCAAGTTGCATCCGCTGCCGCTCGCCCGTGGAAAGCGTTGATGATGCGCGGTCAAGCGTGAGGTAGGACAAGCCCAGTTCAACCAGTCGCCGTGCGGTACTTTGGAACGCCGTGCACAGGCTTTCCGCCATAGCTCGCATGTCTTTTGGAAGCGATGCGGGAACACCGTCCACCCATTCGATCAAGTCGGATAAAGTCATCGTGCAGACTTCCGCGAGGGATTGCCCGCGCAGTTTTGGCGCGCGCGCCGCTTCGCTCAGTCGCGTTCCGCCGCAGTCGGGGCAAACGCCTTGCTTGAGGAATTTTTCTACGCGCTTCATGCCTTTTTCATCTTTCACTTTTGACAACGCATTTTCCACGGTATAAGTTGCGCTGAAATACGTAAAATCCATTTCCGCCGATGTGTTCGTTTTTTCGTTGAAATAAATGATGTGCCTTTTCTCGGCAGGTCCGTGCAGGACAATCTCGCGCTCTTTTTTGGTCAACTCGCGGAACGGAATGTTCGTCCGCACGCCCATTTCGCGGGCGACTTGTTTCATCAACGCCCATATCAGCGTCTGCCACGGTGCGACCGCGCCTTCGTCAATCGAAAGCGATTCGTCGGGAACAAGCGTGGATTCATCGACGACGCGGACAATACCCGTTCCGTCACAACGCTTGCACGCACCCTGACTGTTGAACGCCAGTTCTTCTGCGCCCGGCGGATTGAAATGCACGCCGCACTCCGGGCACGTCAATCCCAAATCCGCCGCAACGTCCTTGGACGGCTCTACGTAATGTCCGTTCGGGCAGCGGTGCGAGGCAAGCCGCGAAAACATAATGCGCAGATGATTCAGCAGTTCCGTTCCCGTGCCGAACGTGCTGCGGATGCCCGGAACGCCGGGTCGCTGTCGCAACGCCAACGCCGCAGGAACATACAGCACTTCGTCCACCTGCGCTTTTTCCGCCTGCGTCATGCGCCGGCGTGTATACGTCGAAAGCGATTCCAGATACCGCCGCGAGCCTTCCGCGTACAAAATGCCGAGCGCAAGGGACGATTTGCCCGAACCCGAAACGCCCGCGATTCCTACGATTTTATTGAGCGGAATGTCAACGTCGATATTTTTGAGATTATGTACGCGCCCACCACGAATGATGATTTTGTCGGGCGGATTGAGTTTTTCGTTCATGGTATGCTCCTTTGTGATATTTTCTTTTACAGTACCAAAATTATACCTAGTATCAAAAACATACTTTGTTTGATTTTAATACTAAATAGCAAAATCAAACTGTATGCGCAATTTTTATTTTACTACATTCCATTTTTGCAACACAAATCCGCAATGATGCATTCGCCGCATTTCGGATTTCGCGCCGTGCAAACATAGCGTCCATGCAAAATCAAATGGTGATGCGCATGTTTCATATATTTTTGCGGAATTCGTTTCACGAGACTTTGCTCCACTTGGAGCGGAGTGTTTCCTTCCGCCAAACCGATTTTCGGGCAAATGCGTAAAAGATGTGTGTCCACCGGCATCGTCGGTTTTCCGAACACGACGTTCAAAACCACGTTCGCAGTTTTGCGCCCGACGCCGGGAAGAGTTTCCAATTCCTCGCGAGTTTCGGGAACTTTTCCGCCGAAATTTTCAACAAGCATTTTGCTCAACGCCATAATGTGCGCCGACTTGTTTCTGTACAAACCGATTGACTTTATGTAGCCAATCAATTTTTCCTCGCCGAGCGCGAGCATTTTTTCAGGCGAATCGACAATTTTGTAAAGCGGCTCGGTCGCCTTGTTCACGCTCTTGTCCGTAGCCTGTGCCGAAAGCACAACGCTCACCAAAAGCGTGTACGGATTTTTCCATTTGAGTTCGGATTGCGGATTCGGATTTTGCGCGGAAAATCTTTCAAAGACTTCGCAGATTTGAGATTCATTTAAAAGCCGCATGATTGAATTATCACACAAATCAACGCGCAATGTCAAGTTGGGAATTTGGAAAATTTGAAATGTGCACGAATTTTGTACGCAAGTCAAAGATTTGCGCATGAAATTTAAATATTTTTAATAGTTTAATCTTTCAAGCGTTTGAATTCTTAAAAGATTAAACATTTTTGAACGGTTTGCACAAAAATTTCCGCGTTTTTAAAACTCAAATTCTTCCTTTATTTCTTTGATTGATTTTTTTATGAGCGCGGAAATTTCTGAGTTCAATTTTTTTTCTTTTGCCGAAAGAATTTTGTTCAGCAACATTTTCGGATTTTTTTTCGATTCGCGTTCGATTTCTTCTTCGGGAATGAAAAGTTCGTGCGCCGAAACTCCAAGCGCGGCGGAAATTTTTTCCAGAGTGAAATCGCTCACCCAACTTTTGCCGCATTCGATATTCGCGATGTACGTGTTGGAAATGTCCGCGAGTTCCGAAAGTTGCTCCTGCGTCATCGATTTTTCTTTTCGTATTTTTTTGATGTTGCTCGCCAACACGAGCCTTATTTTTCCTGAACTTTCCATAATGTGTATGGTATGAAATTATCATAATCTGTATAATAAACTGTTGACATAGTTGAGGTATGATATTATAATAGCGGAAAATAAGGAGGTTCTTTTATGAAATTAGGAAAATTCATCGCGAAATTCGGATGGCTTTTGGTAGTCATAGGATTTTTTCAACCAGTCGCATGCGATATGAACGGTGCGCAACTTGCAAAAGAATGGCTTTCGGAAAGCGAAACAGTGGGCTATGGAAAGAGGGGCTGATATTAACTTAAAAGATAGTGTTCCACGAAGTTGGACGGAATTTACAAACAATGGTCCAAGGAGAAGGCAAGTTTCTGGTTCAACTGCTTTGGAGTATGCTGTAAGAGATGGTCATGAAGATATAGCAGAGTTGTTAAGAAGCAAAGGCGCGCAAGAGTAGATCTATTTTGAGTCTATTCGAACAGGTTCAAAAACAATTATTTATGTTCATAAAATATGCCAAAAATTTTGGCATATTTTATGTCGTTTAAAAATTTTGGAGTTACATTGATATGAAACGAAAAACTATCTTGGTATTTATGGCATTGTTGCTGACGGTTGGAATTGTGAGCGCGCAGCCAAAAAAGCAGGCCGCGCCACAAACTCCGATTGTGGAACAAAATACAAAACCCGCGACAATTGTGGAAGCGTTTGGGAAACTTGCGCAGAATCTTGTGGCGCAGGCAATCGACAAGCCAACATTTGCATTTATGGCGTTCGCGTCCAGGAATCACATTGGAAGTGAAAAATGCGTTCGGCTCGCAAGTGGCGAGTTTTTCGCATTCGGTAAAAAAAATAGTTGGCTTCGAAAAATCGATGCTTGAGGAAAAGGCGTATATAACACTTGGGACGGACGCGAGCGATATTATTTTGATGGAAAAATAAGAATTCCTTCAAAAAATCCGTCGATAAAATCTCTACCGAAACAGGACTTGAAAAAGGGCGCGGACTTAATTTCAAGGTGGTTTAAAATGCTGCGGAAAATACCACTGTCAATGATATTTTAGAAATTCAAAAACATTAATATTCTAAAATATCAAGTTTTTGAACTTTTGGGCAGAAAAACTCCGCGAAACAGCGTGGAATCGCCGCCCGAAATAATGAGTACGATTTCCAAATATTCGAGTGAATAAAAGCAAGTCTGTAACGGAGAGTTTTCCATGTTTTTTGGCAAGCTATTGCATGATTTGCATGGAAAGTCCGTCACATTCCAAATCGAAAGAAACGCGCCATTGCAGGTTGTGAGAAGCGCGGCGCGTATCGGTTTTGCATCCACGAAATGTATCTTACAAATTTGGTTCCCTGTACAAAGATTGATTTTCTAACTTCGTAACTTTTCTTGATTTTCGTTTGTGATTACGACAGCCGCGGAAAATACCACTTTTCTTTTTGTCAAAACTTTGATATAATGTTTTGATATGAGAATTTGGATAAGATATTTAATTGGAATTGCACTTGGAATGGCCACCGCTTTGATTTTGCCTTTCGACAATTTGCAGTGGAGCGCGGCACTTTCTTTTATAACCGAAATTGTTGTCAGAATCGGAAGATATTCACTTTTGCCATTTTTGTTTTTCTCTGGAATCATGGCGGCGTATCGCCTAAAATCCGACGGACTTTTGTTGCGCACGACGCTTTGGACTGTCGGCACAATCATCGCGACTTCATTGCTTCTCACAGCTCTAGGTCTTGTTTCGATATTGATCGTTCGTCTGCCGCGCATTCCGATCGCAATTGAGCGCGTAAACGAAATTGATTCGATAGACATTCAGGATTTGATAAAAAATATTTTTCCGTATTCAGCATTCAATTCGCTTACGCAAGATGCATTCCTTTTGCCGACATTTGTTTTCGCTTTGATGATTGGCTTTGGCTGTTACATCAAGCATTCAAATTTAAAGCCGCTTACAACTTTCTTCGATGCGGCGAGCGAATTGTTCTATAACATTTCTTCGGCAATGACGGATTTTTTCAGCGCGGGAATTGTATTCGTGATGTGCAGCTGGACAATACAATTTCGCAAGGTGATAAAGAGCGGAGTTTTCACGCCGCTTTTCACAATGCTTTTGGCGGACTTCGTGATTCTTGTGGTAATTATTTATCCGCTGATTTTAAAATTCCTTTGCAAAATTCGAAATCCATACAAAATTCTTTATGTCTCGCTCGTGCCGTTTTTTACGTCATTTTTTTCAGGCGACACAAATCTCTCGCTTCTTTCGGAAATGCGAATGGGAAAAGAACGCCTTGGAATACGACGGCGCACAAACGGATTTTCGTTTCCGCTTTTTTCGATTTTCGCGCGCGGCGGAACGTCTCTTATCGTCATCATAAGCTTCGTTATGATTTGGCGTTCGTACTCCACATTGAGCATAGAATTTTTTGACATGCTTTCGATTTCTCTCACGGCGTTGGCACTTTCGTTTGTTTTGGGAAACATTCCTGTCGGCGGAACTTTTACCGCGCTTACGATTTTGTGCACGTTGTACGGACGCGGAATGGAAACCGGCCATTTGCTTTTAAAGCCAGCCGCCGTTATTTTAGGTTCGTTCTCCGCGCTGTTTGATGCGGCCACGGCAATGTTTGGATGTTATATCATCGCGAACAAAACGAAAACAATCGAAACTCATCGTTCGTAAAAAAATTTATTTGGAATGAAAATCACGTTTTCAATATTTTTAAAAATCTCAATTTTGAAAATATTGAAATGTTACGGAACATAAAAAAGTGCACTTTCCTTTTATAAAATTTTGTGCTACAATATAAATATGAGTAAGTCGATTTTGATTGCGGGAAAATATTTGCCGGAAGCCACAAATTTTGCCGATGGCGCGGAAATAAAAATGCGCAACGTGGCAATTACAGATCCTAAAATTTCCAAGGACAATGTGCCTGTCTCCAATATAAAAACGCTTCCGTGGTCGAGGCCTTCGCCAGTCGCGGCGCGCAGTTTGATTTTGGAATGCGAAAGAATTTTTGGAAATATTGATGAAGTCGTTTTGTATTTTGACGAATCTTATTTTGCCACGAAATTTCATTTGCTTACAATGCAAAATTGCTCGCAGACTCTCGACGACGCGCTTTTGGGCTATCAATATTTGACGCTTGAACTTCTTTCGCGTTTCGAAAAAACTTCGGAAATGAACGCTTCTCTCGGAAAACCTCAGGTTGTTCCAAAGCTCGTTTTCTTAATAAAAAATTCCGTGAACGAATTTGACATTAAAAAAAATCCGGCGTTGCGCACAGAATTGCCTGCGCCGTCGAATGCGTTTGTGGCCGCCGCTGCCGCCGCATTCGTCGCGTTTGCGGAAAATATCGCCGCCGTCTATAATTCCAAAGAATATGTGGAAATCATTTTGGCGAATGCGGATTTTGAAAATGAGACCGCCAAAACGGACAATTCCCTCGGACAATGGATTTGCGATTATCTCGACGAACTTGACACGAAGAAAAAACGACTGTCCTTAAAGCAGGAACTTTCGTGGGTAAAAGCCGGCTCCAAATTTTCCAAATTTTTGATTTTCTAAAAAACAATTGGAATTGCTTTTTCAGAAAAATGGAGGGGGAATGTTCGATTTCGTTTTTTTCGTTTTTGATGAAAAATTTATCGAATGCTGCGCGCGAATTCTTTTGAGCGGAATTTTCGGAATTGTTCTCGGCATTGAACGCAAAAATCATTTTCAGGCAATCGGAATGCGAACGCTGCTTTTGATTTCGGTTTCATGCGCATTGATGGGCATTCTTTCTTTTTGGGCGGCTGCGCACGAACATTTGATGGGCGATCCCACCAGAATTGCGGCGGGCGTTCTTACGGGAATCGGCTTCATCGGCGGCGGCGCGATTATGCATCAAGGCTTCAACATAAAAGGTATCACCACCGCCGCGATAATTTGGACGACGGCCGCGCTTTCTTTGGCGGTCGGATTCGGAATATACCTTCCCGCGTTGTTTGCGTTCGCGATGGCTTTGATTGGATTAAAGGCATTTCAAAAAGTGGAGGACATTTTTTTCCCCGCCGCGAAAATCAAAAACATCGATCTTGTCTACAAGGGAGAGGATGTTGACATCGGGCAAATAAAAGAAATTCTTTCGGAAAATGGAATCATTGTGCGCGACATAAATTTTTGCAATTCTTACGATGAAGATTTGCTTGAAATTACAATTTTGGTGAACACGCCCGACGAACGCGATTTGAAAAAGTTGGCACAGGAATTGAAACGGACTGGCGCGCTGCAAAAATTCTCGTTCAGAAATTAACGCGGAAAAATTGCGCTCACAACGCTCGCTTCGGTAGTCGGTACATCGTTGCAAAAAAATTACCGAGTTGAAATCCCCATTGGTGGAAGATTTCTAATGGAGATGATCGGACTTGAACCGACTACCTCTTGCATGCCATGCAAGCGCTCTAGCCAGGTGAGCTACACCCCCGAATTATTTTCATTTTATCAAAAGCGGAATTTTTTGTCAATAGCCCGCGCCTTTATTTTTGCAGCCAGCCTTCGCGGACGGCTTGTTCAATGCATTTTTGAACCCACGGCCAAATTCGCGGCATAAATTCTTTCACCGGCGACATTCGCTTTTCGCAATCCGCGACCGAAACTTTCGCCAAAGTCCAAGTGTGTCCGCCCGTGAGCGTGTTGTGCACAAAAGGCTGAATTCTGTCCATGCAATTTGCGTAGCGTGAATCCGCGCTTTGCATCGCGTCAAATTCTTCCCAAAGCCCGCGAAGTTCTTTTGCCAAATCTTCGGGCAAATGCGAATAAAGTTTGTCGGCGGCGGCTTTTTCGCGCTCTTCTTTCGTGACGTTTCCTGTCTTGTCAAAAGCGAAAGTGTCGCCCGCATAAATTTCAATCAAATCATGGACGATGCACATTTTTACTGCGCGTTCGATATTCGGAGTTTGCTCGGCGTAATCTTTGAAAAGCATCGCCATGAGCGCGATGTGCCAGGAATGTTCCGCGTCATTTTCGCGGCGACTTCCGTCGGTCAAAATTGTGCGGCGCAAAATGCCCGTCATTTGGTCGGCTTCCACGGTGAATTTTAAAATCGCGTCCAGCCGCGCGTCGTCTGAAGAAGTGAAATTTTTGATGATTTCTTCAAAAGGTTTTTCCATAACCAATTTTAACAGAATCGGCAGAAATCGTCAAGTGCGCGCGCGTCTCAAAACGCAAAAAAAAATCCCTTGCAGGAAAACCACAAAACGGACTCGCCTGTGCGTGACGCACAGCGTGAAATAAATTTCCTTGCAGAGCAGGAATAAAAAAAAGTCCCGAAGGGACTTTTTTTTATTCCGGAAAGATGGGGATTCGAACCCCAGGTGGCATTTCTGCCACGCACCCCTTCCAAGGGTGTACCTTAAACCACTCGGACATCTTTCCAAAATTTTACATCAAACCTCCCTAAATGCGTCCAAGCGTACCTTAAACCACTCGGATTCGCACATCGCGAGAGCGATGACGCAAAATAAATTTCCTTTCAGAAAGCGGTGCGCGGCATACGCACATCTTTCCAAAAAAAAAGTCTGCCAAAAAGCAGACTCGTGAGACTGACAGGGTTCGAACTTGCGACCTCCACCTCCGCAGGGTGGCGCTCTATCCAGCTGAGCTACAGTCTCAAAAAAATTGCTTTGCGTTTAGGCAAACGGAAGCGACAGGAGTCGAACCTGCCCAGCCCTAATGGAACTGACGGATTAGCAATCCGTTGTATTACCGCTCTACCACGCTTCCAAAATACGGAGCGAGAGGGATTTGAACCCCCGGAACCCGCAAAGGTTCAACGGTTTTCAAGACCGCCGCGTTCGACCACTCTGCCATCGCTCCAAAAGTGTTTTAAAATAATATCATATTTTTCAAGTTTTTGTCAAGTGCCTTGAAGAAAAATTTGGAGGATTTCCATCGAAGGAAATCCACAACGAAGTGCGAACGTGCGAAGTTTCGAGCGCGCTTTTCCTTGCGCTACAACGCGGCGAAATCAATTTTTTTCAAAGCGTCCAAAGTTTGTTCGTAAAGCGCGAAAAGTTCGTCGGTATTCGCTTGAATGAACGCTGTGTCGCCATCGCGGGCGGCGCGTTCGCATTTTTCGGCGAGCTCGCCCAATTGCATCGCGCCCACCAAACGCGCGTTGGACTTGAGACCATGCACTCGGATTTTGTAGTTTTCCCAATCCTGCTTTTCGAAAAAATCCTTTATCGATGCCGCATTTTCGTCCTTTTGTTCGATGAACATTTGCACCATGTCTTGGTACATTTCCTTGTCGTCCATCGAGAATTCCATTCCATGCGCCGTGTCTATATCAATCATAAGCCGCCTCTGTTTTTATTTATCTTTTAACAATTTGTCAAAAATCGCGTCGATTTTTTGAACTAAAATTGCCGGCGCAGTGTTTTTGAGCAAATAGCCAGCCGGATTAAGCCCAACGACTTGCCTTACGGTTTCGCTTTCGTTGTTGCCTGTCAAAAATACGACTGGAATGTCCGCCGTTTCGGGATCGTTTTTGAGAATGCAGAAAACTTCGTATCCGGACAAAATCGGCATTTCGTAGTCCAGCAAAATCATATCGACTTTGCATTGTTTTAAAAGCGCGATTCCGTCCGTGCCAGATTTTTCGGTAATGACATTGTAGCTTTTTTGCAGCCAACGTTCCATCGCGTGCAATTGCACGACCTCATCGTCAATGACCAAAATCGTCAATTTTTCGTCATCAAGTTTGAGCTTTTTCACTTCGTCTGAAAGCGAATAGTCGCCGCTTCCAGATTCCAATGCTTTCAAAAAAGTCGTAATGTCAATCGGACGCTCAAACGCATTTTTGACATGCTTTTTGTCTATCGATTCATAGGCTTGGTTTATTTCGTTGAGGCTTCCTATAAAATAAAGACGAATTCCTTTATTTTTTTCGACAATCTTTTCCATGCGCGGAAAAAAACTGTTTTGGGCATCTTCGAGGCGTTCGAGATACAATATGACGATTTCTGGAAAATCGTCGTTGTTTATCATCGTTTCCAAATAATGTTTGTCCGGAAAACTAAATTGTACTTCATAAGAAGCGTCTTCCAAAGATTTCGTCAAAGCCTTTAAGAGGAAACTTTGAGGATTTTCGCCAATGAGCAAGATTTTTCCGGCCACGTCAGCTCCGCCTTATTAAAATTTAATCACTATATTATATCAGATTTTCGATAAAATTCAATATTTCTTTTGAAAAAAATAGTGCTTTTTTGGCAAATATTTGTTATACTTAAATTATGAAGAATTCAGGTTATTTTATCGCAGTTATGATGGCAATCATCGGCTTGATGATGCTGATGGCGGCAGAACCATTGATTCAGGTTCTGGTCATTGTTCTTGGAATTGCGGCGTTGATCGAAGGCGTGTTCATTTTGACTTCGATTATGCCGATGAGCAGCGAACGCGCGTTTAAAATCGAATGCGTCGTGCGCGCGGCAATCAGTTTTGTGATTGGACTTTTGTGCATAATAGTGCCGCTGCGAATGGCGACTTTTGCGTGGCAAGTGATGATTTACACTTTCGCAATTTACGCGCTCGTTTCCGCCATTTTGGAAATTCTGATTGTGTGGCGGCTTCATTCCGAAGGCTTTCCCGTGAAGCGGCTTGTAATAGAAATCATATCGACATTCGCTTTGGCATTGCTTCTTTTTATGTTGCCTTCTTCGTTCGGATTTACGCTTATAAAAATTGGTGGCGTGGTGATGATTTTGGCGGGCGTGTCCACTGGATTTTTGGTATACAAAAATCGCGACATCATCGTGGAATCGGTCGAAGTCAAAGACGCGGAATAGAAACAAAAATTTAAGGCTTGCGGCGCATTGGGAAAATTTAAATTTTTTCTGAAGCCCCTTGCGGAAGCGAAGCGGTGCAGAAGCTATTTCCAAAGGAAGCGAAATCTTTTGTTCCGCATCGCATGTTTTGAATTTTTTTAGATTTTTGTAAAAAATTGCGCAGTTTTTAAATTAAAAAATTCGGAGAAAATAAAAATGAAAAAAGGTTTGCAAAATTTGCTGATTGCGCTCGGCGTGATTTTGGTCGTAATTTTTGCCGCGTACAGATTTTTTGTGGGCAATTATAATTCGATGGTCGAACTGGACGAAAATGTAAATGCGAAATGGGCGCAAGTTCAAACTCAATATCAACGCCGCTCGGATTTGATTCCCAATTTGGTGAGCACGGTAAAAGGCTACGCTTCGCACGAAAGTGAGACTTTTGTCAAAGTTACCGAAATGCGCTCGAAAGCGCAAAGCGTGAACATCAACGCAAGCGATTTGCAGGACGCGCAGAAATTTCAGGAATTCCAAAACGCGCAAAATCAGCTGAGCGCGGGCATCCGAAATCTTTTGGCGGTGGCGGAAAACTATCCTGAACTCAAGGCGAACGAAAATTTTCTCGCGCTGCAAGATCAGCTTGAAGGAACGGAAAATCGCATCGCCGTCGCGCGCACTGATTACAACAACGCCGTTCAAAACTACAATGTTTCTATTAGAAAATTTCCGCAGAATTTCGTCGCGAACATGAACGGCTTTGTGGCAAAGCAAATGTTCGCCGCGAGCCAGGAAGCGCAGTCCGCGCCAAAAGTCGAATTTTAGTTTGCGGACGAAAAGCGAAATTTTCCTCATCATTATTGGAGAAAAAATTTGGACACGAAAACTTTGGTCAAAAAATTGAATTTGAACTACGATGCGTTCGGCCGAATAAAAGATTCCATCAAAAATGCGGAAAGCAAAACTTCGGGCGAAATCGTAATCGCGGTGGCGGCGGAAAGCAGCGACTATTCTTTTTGGGAACTTTTCGCCGCGCTGATTGTTTCGCTCGCAATCACGATCGCAGCCTTGCCGTTCGCAAAAACGATTCGCGCGTTTTATGAAAGCCTCAATTGGAGCAGCCCGGAATGGTACTTGCCTGCCATTTATGGCTTTGCGAGTTTTTGCCTGATTTTGCTTTTTTTCTTTTTGTTCAATATTCCCGCGTTGGACAGAATCGTCATTCCGAATTTTTTCAAGCGAAAAGAAACGACTGCGCGAGCAATGCGAGCGTTCACCGAATGCGGAATTTATTCCACGCGCGAACACACCGGCATTTTGATTTTCGTTTCGTTTTTGGAAAGGCAAGTTCGAATCGTGGCGGACGAAGGAATCGCAAAAAAAATCGGCGACGCTTTGTGGAACATTATCGCGGATTCTCTTGCGGCGGAAAGCGG
>CAMWWZ010000070.1 GCA_947178095.1 uncultured Treponema sp. | reverse complement strand
AATCAACATACCTCGACGCAAGCATCGAGGTATGTTGTTCTCATAAGGTAATTGCTGTCGGGTTTCCTCCCCTTTATTGCGACGCAAGCGTCGGGGTATGAAACCCTCCGCACGAATCAATGCCGCAAAAAAAATTCGCAGAAAATTTTCGCAAGAAAAATCGAACATGAATTTTTTCAAAAAAATTGCCGAAGTGTTTTTTGATTTTCGCATTTTAAAATTATAGCACAAAAAAATTTTTTTTGCCACAAACATTTATTGACGCGCACGCAAAAATAATTTACACTGTTTTCAAATGATACGGCAAGAAATTTTGGACGAAGAACTTTTGGCGCAATTGGAAAACGTGGAGCAAGACGGAATGACGGTTTTCATCGCCGCCGACGGAATGTTCCGAGGCGCGTTTTACAACGGCACTCGCATGATAAACCAAATGCGCGCGCAGCACAATCTCGGCATTTTGGAAACGATGATTTTGGGACAAGCCGCGCTTTGCACCGCCTTGATGATTCAGACGATGAAAGGCCGCGAGCATCTCACGTTTCGCTACGACACGAACGGACCTGCCGCAGGATTTTCCGTGGAAGCGGATTCTTCGGGCTATGTGCGCGGCTATATTTTTCAGGACAAAATTCCGATTGACCATGAAATCACGAATTGGGATTTGACCGATTTTTTCGGATATGGAACTGTCACGATTACGCGCGACATCGAAGGGCAAAAAGAGCCGCACACAGGAACAACCGAAATTCGATTTCGAAACATTGCGAAAGATTTGGCATGGCATTTCGCAAAGTCCGAGCAAATCAACACGGCGTTCAACACAGGAATTCAGTTTGACAAAAAAGGCCGCGTCGTGGGAGCGGGCGGGCTTTTCATGCAAGCACTTCCGGCAATGGGAGGGGTAACACCAGACGGCGCGCCGCTTTCAAATTCCGCGAGCGCGAGTTCCGAACACGACGAACTCATCGAACGCGCAGAGCTTGCTTTTGGAAGCGCGCCGTCTTTGGGACAATGGTTTTCAGAAGGCGGAAAACGCGACGCGCTCATAAAAAACTTGTTCCGCGAATTCGAGCCGAAAATCGTTTTGGAGCGCGACATAATTTTCGACTGTCCGTGCAGCGCACAAGGCTTCGCGCAGTCAATCAAAAATCTCGGCAAAACGGAAGTGCAAGACATTTTGGAAAACGACAAAGATCCGCTAGAAGTTTCATGCAAGAATTGCGGCAGCATCTACAAAATTCCAAAGTCGATGCTGATGTAAATTCACTCGCCGTTGAGCGCGTCCACTGGATCCAATTTCGCGGCGCGGCTCGCTGGGCTGAATCCGAAAATTATTCCGACGAAAACCGAAAAGAAAAATGAAATGAAGCAGCTCGTCGTGCTCACCGTAAAGCTCAACGAGCGCACGTATTCCAATGCGAGCGTTATCAAAATTCCAAAAGCGATTCCAGCGATGCCGCCCATCACTGTGATTGCCGCAGACTCAATCAAAAATTGTCGGCGGATTATATTCGGACTTGCGCCCAACGCTTTTCGGATTCCGATTTCTTGGCGGCGTTCCGTGACAGTTACAATCATAATGTTCATAATTCCGATGCCGCCCACCAAAAGCGAAATGGCCGCGATCGCCGCGAGCATCACGCTCAACGAATTCGTGATTTTGTTCATTTGCTCAATCATCGTCTGCATCGAGTTCACCCAGACGCTTCCTTCCGTGCCAGTGAGTTCCTTGCAATATTCCGTAATGTCGCTGACAAGTTGCGTGGAAAATTCATTGGACACGGCTTGAACCATAATCGTAGCGGCTTCAGGATTCGGCTTGATTTTTTTCGCATAGAATCCGCGCGGAATGTAAGTCGCACTCGAACTGTTTTCCATTCCGGTGTTCTGCTCTTTTAAAATTCCCACCACTTCAAATCCGAACGAAATTTTGTCGGCAGTAACAAGGACTTTTTTTCCAACTCCGTCGCCCGAAGGAAAAAGCAAGTCGGCATATTCTTTTCCCAAAATTATTTTTTGCGCCCCGAACAAATTTTCTGTCACGGAAAAAAAACGTCCGCTTTCAAGCTGCATCGAATACGCTTCCAAGTAGCCAGTTTCGACCGCCTCGCAACTTCCGTTCACGCTTGTCTCGCCGAACGAAATCGTAGCGGAAAGCGAATTCTTGTACCAAATTTTTTTTATGTTGCGAACATTTGCAAAAAGATTTTCGCGAAAATTTTCATTGAACTGCAACGAAACGGCATCACGACTGCGCCGCATAAATCCGCCCGAAATGTTCACCATGTCGAGGCCCGCATTTCCGAACGTATCCTGAATCTGCTTCGTGGAACTTTGCCCCATGCTCATAATTACGATGACGCTCGCAACGCCGATAATCACGCCGAGCACGGAAAGCGTAGTCCGCATTTTTTGCCGCCGAAAATTGGCGAGCGCGTTCAAAAAATCTTCAAACATAAATTTTATTGCGCCGTCAATCCATATTCGTAGTCTTGATTTACAAAACTGATTTTTTGAACAAGCTTTACAATCGAAGCATCGAACACAATTGGATTGCCTTTTTCAAGTTTGAAAGAAGTGATGATGTTTTTTATCGTCTCTTTTTGATCCGCGCTCAACTCGTCGATTATAAGATAAATGTGAATGTTCGAACGGAATGCTTCGGTCAATTTTTTTTCAAAAGTGCTGACGATAAAACGTTCGCCCAAATTCGGCTGCAAATCCTTCATCCAAGAATCGACGATTTTACTGTATTCGTCTTTCGAAGTGTATTCCACGATTTTTTTAATCCAGTCTTCTGTCGTCCTTGTCCTAGTTGTTTGGTCGGTGATTATGCTGAACGATGAAGCGAATTGCATCAACTGCGGAATGATATGCGAATTCAAATATTTCGATTTTTCAGTTGACTTGGTTTTTCCTTCGCCATAACATTCATATTCAATAAGGCTGATTTGTAACGGACATGAGTTGCGCTTGTCGTAAGTAATCAGCAATGCATCTGGAATTCCTGAAATGTCGGAAATATTTTCGTCGCGCTTTTGCGTTTTGAAAAGATGATTTTTCGCAATCAAGATTGATTTTTCTTCCCTGTATTTTGTAAACAAAGAAAAGAAATTTTTGTTCACCAAAGTTTCAAGTCCGATGAATTTGTCAGTTTCATTGTGAAAATTTATTGTCTGGAAAGTGCCCATTATTTTTATTTCTGCTTCGGGAATTTCCTTCAAAACTTTTTGAACATCTTTGTCGTCAATTTTTATATCGTCTTCATCGGCATTTTCATTTTCAGAATTTTTTTCGCCTTTCACTTCAAGATATTGACGCTCGTCGCATTTGTTCTTGTGAAAAACTTCGTCGATTTTTGAAGCCGCCAAATCATCAAAGCCCTTTGAGCCTTGCAAGTATTTTAAAGTCCAATACATTCCTCCAATTTCAGACAAAAATTCAACGTCAAAAAAATTGCAGAATTCGACATTTTTAATTGAGTAGCACAAAACATATTTTTCGGAATCTTCCCATGGTCGCTCATCAGTCACTTCGTCCAATTCAAACCTTGCTCCGCACAAAGTTTTTTTATCAATTTTTACAAGCAAATAAATTTTGTCGCAAGGAAGCGGACCTCGATGCCCAAATCCTGCAACCATATCGTCAAGGCAAATGTTGAAATTTTTTACATTCGTACTGCAATGCAAAGTTCTGACCATTGGATTCTCCTATAAAAAAGTCAAGAAGAAAGGCACTGTGCAAGAACGCTTTTTTGAAAATCATTTTTTCTTACGACATTGCCTTGCACCCACATAGAATTTATTTTACCGACATTTTTTTCGTCTGTCAAGAATGAGGATTTTTTGCGTGTCGTCATTTTACATTTCATCGCTTTGAATCTTGCCGTCGAAAATTTTTATACAACGGCGGCTCGCTTCTCCAATTCGCGGGTCGTGCGTTACAATTACGACGGTCGTTCCACTGCGATTTATTTCCCGAAAAAGATTCATAACCGCGCGGCCGGTTTCGCTGTCCAAAGCTCCAGTCGGCTCATCCGCCAAAATTATTTTTGGATTTGTGACTGTCGCGCGCGCGATTGCGACGCGCTGCTTTTGTCCGCCGGAAAGTTCGCTTGGCCTGTGATTCATCCTGTCTTGCAATCCCATTCTTTCCAGCGCGGATTGCGCCAGCGCAATTCGTTCCTTGCGCTCGATTCCGGAATACCTGAGCGGAAGCATCACGTTTTCCAAAACGTTCATCGAAGACAGCAAAAAATATTGCTGGAACACAAATCCGATCGTGCGGTTGCGCAAAACCGAAAGTTCCTTTTCGTTCATGAGCGCGGTTTCGCGGCCGTTGATTTTCACCACGCCTTCGGAAGGGCGATCGAGACAGCCAATCATATTCATGCAAGTCGATTTTCCCGAACCCGAAGGTCCCATTATCGTAACGAATTCGCCTTGATTTATTTTAAACGAAATTCCGCGCAGCGCGTAAACTTGAGTTTCTCCCATAGTATAAACGCGCTTGACATTTTCGAGTTCGATCACGCTTTCAATTTGTTTTTCGGAATTTTCCAAAATCGAATTTTCTTGCTCGGCAAATTCATTTTCAAAAATTTCTTTTTTCATAATTCTTTCCGAAAAAATTATCGCATGCGAGGAGACGCGCCTCGATTTCCCCTGCCCGATCTTCGCATCATTCCCGAAGCAAGCGGCGCGATTTGCGCCTTGAGTGCTTCGCCTTCCGCCACATCGCCTTCGACAATTTTCACGAACTCGCGACTGTAAGTTTCCACCTTCACTTTTTTCTTTTCGCCGGTTTTCGCATTTTCCACAAAAGCCTGATTTTCTTCCCTGCCGATGGCTTCGCGTTCAACCAAAAGATAAGTTTCGTCGGGGGCGATTTTAATTTGTCCGCTAAAAGAAAAATTCGGCAAAATCGATTCGCGCGGATAGTCGTCGATTCGAAGGCGGACTTTTACGACCGTCGCTCCTCGGCTCGTAACTTCGCCAATCGCAGGCCAGCCGACCACGTGTCCCGTAACCGCGCCTTTGTAGGCGGGAAAAGAAAATTGCACTTCCTGCCCCGCCTTCAATTTCGCGACATCGGTTTCCGCCACTTCCACGTCGGCAATCAAATACGAAATGTCTACAAGCGTTCCGACAGAATCTTTCGCTTCAAGCGAATCGCCAACAGCGACATCGATGTCGGCGATGATTCCGTCGAACGTTGCGCTGACTTTTCGCTCGGCAATTTTTTGCACAAGAGAAAGCCGCTGCGTTTGCATGAGATTGTATTGACGCGCAGAGCCAGTAATTCGCGTGGTTTCCATTTCGTAATCGTGCTTCGCAAGATTGTATTGCTGCTCGCTCGCGTCCATTTGGATAATCACGTCGTTTTTTTTAACCGCATCGCCCTGCTTGACATAAACCGCAATCACCGTGCCATCGCTCAAAGCCTGCAAGGTTTGTTCTTGCGCCGCGCTCACCACGCCAGCGACGCTCACCGAATTTTCATAGACTTCCTTTCGCACAATATAAGTCGCATCGGAAATTATATTTTTGTTGAGCGCAAATCGAATCGCGCACAACGCCGCAACAACTATAGCCGCTACAATCACGCTTGCCAAAATTATTTTCAAAGCGCGGCTTTTTAAAAAATTATTTTTCGTCATATTTTTTCTCCACTAAAACACTTCATAAAGTTTTATTTTTTCTTCTTTGCCGCGAATGTTCGCCTCGCACAAAAAATGCGGCGCGGGGAATTGTTTTTCGTCCGCGAATTTTTCGCCTGCGAAATTTTTGTCCGCGAAATTTTCTTCGCTGCTCATTTCGTTCACAGAACTTTCGGAAATCAAAAGATCGCGCTTGTATTCTTTGCAAAGTCCTTCGATGCGGCTTGCAATGTTCACGTTGTCGCCGATGACAGTGTATTCCATTCGCGCGGGAGAACCGATGTTTCCGACGAGGACAGTTCCAGTGTGAATCCCGATTCCAAACTTGATTTGCGGAAAGCCGATTTTTTCAAAATCACGATTCACTTGAACGAGCGCGTTTCGCATTTCAAGCGCGGCAAGATACGCATCCTTCGCGTGCGTCGCGGATTTTATTGGCGCGCCGAAAATCGCCATGATCGCGTCTCCGATGTATTTGTTGATGATGCCATTGTGCCGAATTATGCATTCGCTCATTTTTGAAAAATATTCGTTCAAAAGTTGCACGACTTTTTCGCATTCCATTTTTTCAGAAAGGCTCGTAAAGCCGCGAATGTCGCAGAACAAAATCGTAACGCGCATATTTTCTCCGCCGAGCGAAATTCCCGCCATTCCGTCTCCGAGCAAATGATCGCGCACGTCGGGAGTAACGACTTTTCCGAAAACTTCTTTCATGAATTCCTTTTCCAAAAGCGAGCGCGACATTTCGTTGAAACTGTCTCCGAGCATTCCGATTTCATCGCCCGAAGAAACTTGCACTCGATTTTTCAAATCGCCTTCGGAAATTTTTTGCGCGGCGCTTGCGAGTTCCTTCAAAGGATTTCGCAAGATGTTCGCCAAAAGCAGCGTGATGAAAATTCCCGCGAGTAGAAAAATTGACATCGTTGCAATCATGTTGCGGCTTATCTCAACTCCGAGATTTTTTTCTTTCGTGACGAGCGCGAACAAAAGCGTTGTCACAGGAAACGCGCCGATGCCGATGTAGTACATCAAAAAAATCAGGCGCAGCGAAGGTCGAATCAAATTTTTCGTTTTGGAAATATTTCCGGAAGGAAAATAAAGCTTGAGAATTTTCGCGCGATTCGCCGTTTCCAAAATCAAAAACGTCACGACAAATGCGAGCGTCGCCGCGAACATCGTGAACATCGCGGAATTTTTCAGAGTGCCGTAGATTTTTTCGCCAGAAGAAATTCGTATGTACGCCGTCAAAAAAGTTTGGAAAATCAAAATGAGAATCCATCCGAGAATTCCGATGGACGCGAGCGCGATAGAAGAATTCGCAGCGTTTATTTTCGCGCGTTCGCTTCCTTTGAAAATCGGCACGGTAAAAATCACGCCGAGCAAAATCGAAATCACGAACGAAAGCGAAGTGAAAATATTGCCGAGAATTTTGTGCGCGTCCAAAAATGCAATCCAAATTTCATACTCGTGATTTTGCGGCAAAGGAAATTCAATCGAAAGAGTCACGGCAAGCACGACAAAGTTCGCGACGGTTGGAACGAGCAAATAAAAAATGCCGATGCACAAATTCTGTTTTTTCGTCATAAAAAGATTATAGCACAAACGCGCGGCTTGTGGAAGATTTGATTTCAAGAGGAAATTCAAGCAAGGCGAAATTTTCCGCGCTTGCTTTTTTCCATTTCTTTTGCTAGAATGTGCGTATGTCTTCAAGTAAAAATATTTTCGCGCCGGAAGGTCAAGTCATCAGCGTTCGCGGCGCGCGTGAGCACAATCTCAAGAACATCAGCATAGATTTGCCGCGAAATCGGCTCATCGTAATTTCGGGACTTTCGGGCAGCGGAAAAAGTTCTCTCGCGTTCGACACGCTTTTTGCCGAAGGCCAGCGTCGTTATATGGAAAGCCTTTCTTCTTACGCGAGGCAATTTTTGGGAACGATGGACAAGCCCGACGTTGACTTGATAGAAGGCCTTTCTCCCGCAATTTCAATCGAACAGAAAACCACGCACAACAATCCGCGTTCCACCGTGGGCACGGTGACGGAAATCTACGATTATTATCGCCTGCTTTACGCCCGCGTTGGCAAAGCGCATTGCCCGAATTGCGGCCGTGAAATCAACGAACAAAGCGTCGATCAAATCATCGACACGATTTTTTCTTGGCAGGAAGGAACGAAGCTTACGATTCTCGCGCCGTCCGTCCGAGGAAAAAAAGGCGAGCACCAAAAAATTTTCGAGGACGCGAAAAAAGCCGGATTCGCGCGCGCGCGCGTTGACGGAATTATGGCGGATTTGGACGACGTTCCGAAACTCGACAAGCAAAAAAAACACACGATCGAGCTTGTAGTCGATAGAATCGTTTTAAAGGAAGGCGTGCGGAATCGTCTTGCCGATTCCATAGAAACCGCCTTGAACACCGCGAACGGAATCATAATCGTTTTGCGCCGAATCGAAAAAAATCAAGACGGCTACGAAAAGATAATTTCAGATTTGGCGGCGAGCGGCGCGAGCGCGGACACTTCCAAAGACTACATCGAAGACGAAGTTTTTTTCAGCCAAAAGAACGCTTGCCCCGACTGCGGAATTTCGGTTCCCGAATTGCAGCCCAGGCTTTTTTCTTTTAACAATCCGTTCGGCGCGTGTCCCGAATGCACGGGCCTCGGCGAAAAAATGGAATTCGACTTGGACTTGATGATTCCCGACAAATCGAAAAGTTTCAACGAGCATGGTGTCGCGCCCTTCAATCCGACATCGCAGTGGAACGCTTGCCGATTTCAGGCTTTGGCGGATGCCTACGGATTTACGCTCGACACTCCGATTCAGGATTTGACGCAAAAACAATTTGACGCTTTGACGAACGGCTCTGACAAGCCGATTCATTGGATTTATAAAAAGCAAAGCGGAAGCGGATTTTCGGAATACAACGAGCCGTGGCGCGGACTTTTCGCGGAAATGCGGCGCAAGTACATCGAGGCTTGGGGCGACGCGCAGCGCACTTCGCTTGAAAAATTCATGGTGCACAAAATTTGCTCGGCGTGCGGAGGAAAGCGGCTCAGACCTGAGGCACTCGGCGTAACAGTCGGAAACAAAAACATCATCGAACTGACTTCTCTTTCTGTTTCCGAGTCAATCGAATTTTTTGAAAAAATAAAATTCACGCAGACACAAATTCAAATCGCCGCGCAAGTGATAAAAGAAATAAAATCGCGCCTGAGTTTTTTGAAAAATGTCGGACTTGAATATCTCACGCTCGACAGAAGCGCGGGCACTTTGAGCGGAGGCGAGGCGCAGCGAATCCGCCTTGCCACGCAAATCGGCTCTGCACTCACGGGAATAATGTACATTCTCGACGAGCCTTCGATTGGCTTGCACCAGCGCGACAACGAGCGGCTCATCGAAACACTCACGCGCCTTCGGGATTTGGGCAACACTGTGATCGTTGTGGAACACGACGAGCAGACGCTTCGCACGGCGGACTACCTTGTGGACATCGGACCAGGGGCGGGCGTTCACGGCGGAAGCGTCGTCGCGGCAGGCACTCCGAAGCAAGTGATGGGCGTGAAGCAAAGCGTTACGGGACAATATCTTTCCGGCGCGATAAAAATGGAAGTTCCGAAAACTCGCAGGAGCGGAAATGGAAACTTCATTAAAATTCGTGGCGCGCGCGAGCACAACTTGAAGAATGTTGACGTTGAAATTCCGCTCGGAGTTTTCACTTGCATCACGGGAGTTTCAGGCAGCGGAAAATCCACGTTGCTCGGAGAGATTCTTTATCCTGCCGCGAGCAACAAGACGATGCGCACAAGATACCCCATGGGGGTATGCGACGAAGTGGAAGGACTTTCCGCAATCGACAAGGTAATCAACATCGACCAAAGCCCAATCGGACGAACGCCGCGCTCGAATCCGGTCACGTACATCGGCGTGTTCAATTCGATTCGCGATTTGTATGCCTCGCTTCCCGAATCGAAGGCGCGCGGATATTTGCCGGGACGATTCAGTTTCAACGTAAAGGGCGGCCGCTGCGAAAATTGCGAGGGCGCGGGCACGATCACAATCGAAATGAATTTTCTTCCCAACGTCTACATTCAATGCGACGTGTGCCGAGGAAAGCGTTTCAACCGCGAGACGCTCGGCGTGCTCTACAAAGGAAAAAGCATAAGCGACGTTTTGGAAATGACGGTGGAAGAAGCGTGCGACTTTTTCGCTTCTATTCCGCACATCGCCCGGAAATTGGAGACGCTGAAATCCGTGGGACTTGGCTACATCGAGCTTGGACAGTCCGCGCTCACTTTGAGCGGAGGCGAGGCGCAGCGCGTGAAGCTTGCGAACGAGCTTTCGAAAATTTCCACGGGAAGGACGCTTTACATTTTGGACGAGCCTACGACTGGATTGCATTTTGCCGACGTGAAGCAACTTATGCAAGTGATTCAGCGTTTGGTGGATCAAGGAAATTCCGTCGTGATGATTGAGCACAATCTTGACGTGATTTGCCAGGCGGACTACATAATTGATTTGGGACCCGAAGGCGGAGGCGGCGGCGGAACGATTGTCGGCTGCGGCACTCCAGAACAATTGGCGAAAAACAAAAAATCTCACACGGGCGCGTTTGTAAAAGAGTGGCTGGAAAAAGACTGAAACATTTAAAAAAATATTTTTTCCTCGCTTTGATCGCGCAGGCGTTTTTCGCGCCGCTGGTTTTTGCGCAAGACTCGCCGTCTACTTCGGAATCCGAATTGATTTCTTCAGATGAAAATCTAGATGAAATTTCAAACGAAAGTTCATCTGAAAATTCAAACGAAGATTCAGATGAAAACGCATCGGAAAAAGACGCTTCCGAAAATGGCGGAAAAAAGCCGCGCAGAAAAAGTCGCGCCGAAAAAAAATCCGAATCCGCCGAGAATGTTTCCGAAACGCCCGCCGAAGAAAAAAACGAAAAGACTTTGATTACGATTATGAACGCGCTCGTTTCGGGAAACAAAAAGGACGAGGCGAGCGGCGACGACCTTTTGACTTTTGAAGGCAACGTGAAAATCTCCGTGGAAAAAGGCGCGGTAAAAACGATAATCTCCGCCGACAAAGTTTCGTTCAACAGGGCGCGCGAAATGCTTTTTGCGGAAGGCGCGGTGCGGCTCGAACAGACCGAAAAGAACGGCTCGAATCAGACAGTTACAAGCGACACGCTTTTGTTCAATACGGCGACGCTCGAAGGCGTGTTCGACAATTCGCGCGTGGTGCGCGCGGACAGCAACGCGCTCAACTTGCCGTCCGGCTCGAAGATAAGTGTTTATTCCGACATTTTCGCGCGCGACGATTCGGGCACGATCGCGTTCAAAAACGGAAGGCTCACATTTTGCGACGAGGACGAAAATCCGCACTGGACAATCAAGGCTTCGCGCATCTGGCTTTTGCCCGGCAATGAATTCGCCTTTTTGAACGGGCTAGTCTATGTGGGCGTCGTTCCGGTCTTTTACTTGCCGGCCTTCTATTATCCAAAGGACGAGCTGATTTTCAATCCGGTTTTCGGCTACAGAAATCGCGCGGGATTTTATTTTCAGACCACGACATATTTGTACGGAAGAAAGCCGCTGGAAAAGGACGACGATTCGGACAAAGGCGAAGGAAATGTTTTGGGCGATTATTTCAGCCTCGTAAAGCCGACGAAACTTATGGACCAAGTGCGCGAAGGCCTCATCATGCACAACCTCGACACGGAATATAAGGGCGACACGACCGACCATTTGAAATTGATGGTCGATTGGTACACAAATCTCGGCCTTTCCATGGGAATCGACGGAGCGTACAAGCCGAAGAACAATTCCGCGCCGAACGTCGAAGCGAGCCTTGTATTCGGATTTTCAAACAGCGTCTTTCAGGAAAGTTCAAGCAGCCTTTATTTTCCTTACGGAAAAAGCGGAGAAGTTTACAAAGACAAATCGAATTTCATGGGAATCGAACTGCCGTTCCGCTACAAAGGCGGCGTGAAAATTTCAGGCTCCGTGCCATTCACATATTCTTTGGATTTGCCGATTTATTCCGACCCGTTTTTCAACTACGACTTCGGCGACAGAAGCGAAACGATGGATTGGTTTTCATACCTGCTTGACGGCCCGACGCAGGAAAACAGCACAAAGACGGAACAGGAAAAATTCGATGCCGCGAAAATCACATCTTTCAATTGGAATGGAAACCTTTCATACAGCGCGAAACTTCCCGACAAAATCACGCCGTATTTGAACACGCTTTCTGTGAGCACGTTCAATTCTACAATAAATTTTTCCGAGAAAAGCGCGAACTTCGGCAACGAAACTCCGGACGAAGACGGCTGGCGCAACGTGACTCCCACGCGGAGATTTTTCTATCCTTCCACAATAACGCCATTGAAGACAGGCTTGAAAATCGAAGGCACGATTTTTTCGACTACGATAAAAAAGGATTCGAAAAATTCTTCGGACAAAAAGCTTGCGCTTGATTTGAGCATTCCTGAAATTTTCGCTGAAGAAAGCGACGAGGAAGAAAATTCGGAAAACCAGTCCGAAGAAAGTGAAGAAGAAAACGAGGAACAAAAAAACATTTTTGACGAAGAGTCGCTTTTGCCGGCATTGGCTTTTTCAAAACCGAGCATTCCGGAAGTGACGCTTTTTTCTTACAATCTCGGATATTCGCTTAATCCCGATTTCACTTCGCAGATTTCATACGCCTCCGAGCCTTTGAACACTGCGGAAGATTTTGACTGGAACAGATTGAAATCCTCGTACATTCAAGTGAAATCGCCGATTGCCTTGAACCAGTCGCTTTCGTTCCGCAACAATTTTTTGGGAATGACCAATTCCGTAAAGCTCGACCCGCTCTATCAGACGCACCCATACATTTCGGACAATGCGGACGAAGGCGGATACTCCGAGAATTCAAAAAAGAATTTGCAGGAAACCGACTACAAGGCTTCGTATTTGAATTTGACGAACGACAATTCGCTTTCCTTCAAGCCGTTCATATATTATCCGAATTTCAAAGACACCGGCATTT
This sequence comes from uncultured Treponema sp., assembly GCA_947178095.1. Lineage (GTDB taxonomy): Bacteria > Spirochaetota > Spirochaetia > Treponematales > Treponemataceae > Treponema_D. Next base: position 1,915 of record CAMWWZ010000070.1, on the reverse strand, counting down.
CTTGGAACACGAGCATAAAAATAGTCCGCACAGAATTCATAGGCGATGCCGAAAATCCGGAATGGGACTATCTCACGGTTGACTGGACCGACGCGGATTCGATAACTTCGCACACGCTGAACGCGACGCTCGCCGCGAACGAGCTCAGCGACAAGTTTTCGCAAAGCCTCGTTTTTACCGCGACGCTTCCGCCGCAAGTGGACAAATATTACGCGACGCTCAATTTAAAATTTCCGCACGTTTCCTTGAGCGCGGAGACAGGCATTTCGCAGACAAGCCTCACCGACGACACATGGAAAAAAGAACAGTTCAAGCAATCGGCAAGTTTTGATTTTTTTGACTCGCAGCTGAAAATCACGGAATCATTCAACTACGACCTCGAGGAAAAATATTCCGATTCCATGAAAGCGGCGTTGAGCTACAAAGGCTTGCAGGCGGCGTACACGATGCGCTACACCACGCCTTATGATTTCGACGAAGAAACAGGATGGATCGCAAAGGACGAAAAAAAATTCATTCCGTATTCGGCGAGCCTTGCGTACACAGCAAGCGGCAAAAATTTCAAATTCTGGAAAAACCGAATAGAACTCATCCCAGGAATTTCCACGAGCATCGTGTTTGATTTCGTGCGTCCGACCAATTCCTATTTCATTTTTTCGCCGTCGATTACTTTCAGAATCCACAAAGCCTTTTATCTGAAATTTTCTTCGACGAGCCGAAACGACGTCATCTACAGATATTTCCAGTCCGCCATGGGAAATCCCGGAAGGCTTCCCGGCGAGACAAATCTTTTCGTTGACTTGATAAACGGATTCCGCTTCGACAACGAGGATTTGCGCAAGTCCAGCGGCTTTAAGCTCAAGTCGTTCGAACTTACAATGACGCACGATTTGCACGACTGGGATTTCAACTGCCGAATAAAAATCGAGCCGCGGCTGATTACGGAAGGCTCAAGCAAGTACTACGACTTCTCGCCACTATTCACGCTTTCGGTGGTTTGGCGGCCGATGGACAGCTTCAAGACGAAAATCGAAGACAAATACGGCGAGCTCATTTTGAACGGAAGCGACGACGATTAGCGATAAAAAATCGCATCGCTTTTGCCATAAAAGCGCGCTGAAAAAAAATTCAACAAACGCCGACGAACGTCGCCCCATCCGCACGAATCAACAGCTTCGGAATTTTTCCGCGACTTCCTTTATTTCGGCGAATCGATTTTTAAAGACTTCCACAACCTGCGCGTCAAATTGCGTTCCGGAATTTTTCACGATTTCATTGTAAGCGTCATCGATGTTCCATGCGTCCTTGTAACTGCGCCTGCTCGTGAGCGCGTCGAACACATCCGCCACCGCGACGATGCGCCCTTCGACAGAAATGTCGCCGCTCGACTTTCCGCCGGCATACCCCCGCCCGTCAATTCGCTCGTGATGGTCGCGCGCGATCACTCTCGCCACTTCGAAAACTTCGCCGTCAAGCCCGCGCAAAAGCTCATCGCCAAAAACGACATGCCTTTTGATAGTGGCGAATTCCTCGTCGGTCAATTTTCCGGGCTTTTCCAAAATCGAAGAGTCAATCATGAGCTTTCCGATGTCGTGCCAAACCGAAGCGAGACGAATTTCTTCGATTCTGAATTTCGGCAAGTTCAAGCCTTCCGCCAAAATTTTCGAATATTCCGAAACGCGCTTGATATGCTGGCCGGTCTGCCCAGACTTGTTTTCCGACATTTCAGCGAGCGCGAAAATTATCTTTTCTTGATCGCTTATCGTGTTGTCCGCCTTTTGCTGAAGGACAGAGCCGTATTGGAAAATATAAGTTATCGCGAAAAAGAACAACGCGAAAATCAAAAACACTGGCTGAATCAGTCCGCAGAAAATCGAAAAAATCGACAAGTTCCGAAATCTTTTCACGATCGACA
>CAMWWZ010000069.1 GCA_947178095.1 uncultured Treponema sp. | reverse complement strand
ACGCAGACAAAGACCCGAACCTCGTGAACGTCAATTATGCAAGAATCATAGAACTCCTCAAGGAAATAAAAAAGAAATACTATAAAGAGGTGCAATTTGAAATCGACAAAGCAGGGGCCGGCATCACGCTCTTCAAAAGCCCGACCCCAATATTGAAAAAAGATCCCCGATACGCGCTCATAACGGCCGACATTTAAGACAGGGAGGTAACAAAACGACTAATAAAAACGTCACAAAACTGCTAAAAATATCCACACAAGGACTGTGGAAAACCCAATTTTTGGTAACAAAACCGCTAAAACATGGGTCTCTTCAAACAACCTCAAATCTTTATATTATTGGAGAAATCTGCCAAAAATATAACACGGTAACAAATTTCCTAAAAATCGTAACAAAACAATTAAATCTACCATAATATCTATTAAATTTCTAATAATAAACCTAATAATAGCCAATGTGGAAAAGTGTAAAACTCAAAATTATTTAGTTTTTCTGTTACCTTAATGACCGAAATATTTAACCGTTTATAAAATAATCGCTTATGTAATATAAATGAACACCTAATAAGTCAAGAAAAAATCGACTGCTTTTTCTTTTAAGCAAACTGTTACCTTTCATTTTTCGTTCTTCCTTTAAAAAGCATTTTTTGATTCGGTAGGGCAGGGAGGTCTTTTTTTTATTTCACCATTTTTTTGCAAAATGAATGCGACTTTATGTAAATACAAAACGCCGAAAAATTTGATATAATAAGACATGGCTGATTACAAAAAACGCATTGTGGATTCAATTCTGCAAGACAGGCTTGAGGCGAAGGGTGCGGTTCTCATCAAGGGACCAAAATGGTGTGGCAAGACGACCACGACCGTCCAAAAGGCTGCAAGCGTACTGAAGATGGACAATCCTGAGACAAAAGAACAGAACCTCGATATGGCAAAGCTGAATCCGCTGCGTCTTCTCAAAGGCGACGTTCCCCGTCTCATAGACGAGTGGCAACTCGCGCCCAGCCTTTGGGATGCGGTAAGATACGAGGTGGACCGTCGCGGGGAAATGGGGCAGTTCATCCTCACTGGCTCTGCCGTTCCTCCCGACACGAGCGAGATGACCCATTCCGGGACGGGAAGATTCAGCTGGCTTATGATGCGCCCCATGTCGCTGTACGAATCGGGGGAATCGACGGGCGAGGTGAGCCTGAAAGAACTTTTTTCAGAAGGCTATGACGTGGACGGCGAGAGCGGGCTTGACATGGACGATCTCGCGTTTTTAGTATGCAGGGGAGGGTGGCCGCTGTCCGTGGACTTGGAACGGAAGGCGGCGCTTCAGCAGGCGTTCGACTATTATGATGGGGTCGTGGAGTCCGACATAAACTGCGCGGACGGAGTGAACAAGAATCCGGAGCGCGTGAAGCGGATAATGCGTTCTCTCGCGCGAAACCAGGGAACGCAGGCGGCAAACACCGTCATAGCGGACGACATCATGGCGAATGAGGCCGGGAAGGTGAACGAAGACACCGTGCATTCGTATATTGGGGCCTTGAAGAAAATTTTCGTCGTCGAGGACATGCCCGCATGGAATCCCAACCTGCGCTCGAAGTCCGCCATACGCACGACGGACACCCGCTACTACGTGGACTCCTCGATTGCAGTCGCGAGTCTCGGCATAGGTCCTGACGATCTGCTCAATGACCTCAAGACGTTCGGGCTGCTTTTCGAGACCATGTGCGTCCGCGACCTGCGCGTGTTCGCTGAAAGTCTTGGCGGCTCTGTCTATCATTACAGGGACAATACCGGGCTTGAATGCGATGCGGTCGTCCACCTGCGGAACGGCAAGTACGGGCTTGTCGAGATAAAGCTCGGCGGGGAAAAGGCGATAGGCGACGGCGCGAGAAGTCTGCTTAAGTTGAAGAGTGTGATAGACACGGCGAGGATGAGAGAGCCGTCCTTCATGATGGTGCTTACGGGCGTGGGGCAGTACGCGTACCGCCGCGAGGACGGGGTGCTTGTCGTTCCAGTCGGAGTCTTGAAAGACTAACATCGTTTCCGTGCCAAGCTCGCCGTATGGATTGAGAAGGCGGTATGGAAGGGTAGGGGAGTGCCACGAAAAATTTCTTTGCTTTTTGTGCGTAAATCCCCTTTAAGTTGTTTGAATTATGTGATAATCTATATAAAAAGTCATTAGGAAAATGTGAGGAGATTTTGTATAGAACGCTGATTGAGGATTTGAAAAAGTGGAAAAATTCCATGCACCGCAAGCCGCTTATCCTGCAAGGGGCAAGGCAGACAGGCAAAACATGGCTGATGAAGGAGTTCGGAAGGACGGAATACAAAAACACCGCGTACCTGTTTTGTCAGGAAAATCCGGCTCTGGAGGCATTATTTGATGCCCCGTTTGACAAAGAAAGGCTTCTGAACGGTTTTCAGCTTATTTGCGGATTTAAGATTGAGCCGGAAGAGACGCTGATCATTATTGACGAGATTCAGGACATTCCCAAGGCCATAACTTCCCTGAAATTTTTCTACGAACAGGCACCTGAATACCATATTATTTGTGCCGGCTCGCTGCTTGGCGTTTCCCTGCATAAAGACGTTTCTTTTCCTGTGGGAAAAGTGAATTTTTTGAGCCTTCATCCTTTGTCGTTCACGGAATTCCTCCTTGCCGTCGGAAAAGAACGGCAGGCTGATCTCATAAATGATTCAAACCAAGATCCGCAGATTCTAAAGGCTTTTTCCGGTGAATTCACAGAATACTTGAAATATTACTTTTATGTCGGCGGCATGCCCGAAGTTGTATCGGCATGGGTAGAGACGAAAGATTTTTCCGAAGTCCGCAGGGTTCAGAAAGAATTGCTCGAGACGTATGCGAATGATGTCTCAAAACACACCTCGTCCGAAATGGCGAACAAAATCAAGCAGGTATGGGATTCCGTTCCAAGTCAGCTTGCCAAAGAGAACAAAAAATTCCTGTACTCGGTGGTAAAGGGAAGCGCAAGGGCAAGAGAGTATGAGAATGCCGTCAACTGGCTTAAGAATGCGGGATTGTTGGTAAAAGTTCACCGTGTCAACAAGCCCGGGCTTCCCGTAAAGGCATACGAAGACTTGGGTTCATTTAAAATCTTTATTATTGATACCGGGCTTCTTTGCAGCATGACAAACCTCAGCGCAAAGGTTCTGTTAGAGGGAAACAGGCTTTTCACGGAGTTCAAGGGAGCTTTGACCGAACAATATGTCTGCCAGCAAATGCTCAGCGAGCTTAAAGTCGAGCCGTTCTATTGGTCCGCGAAGGACGGCACTGCCGAAATTGATTTTATTTTTCAGAATGACGATGAAATTGTTCCTGTAGAAGTAAAGGCTGAGATCAATCTTCAGGCAAAAAGTCTTAAGGTCTACATGGATGCTTACAGTCCGAAAACCGCATTCAGGTTTTCTTTGACCGAACTTGTTGATCATGGAATATTGAAGGACATCCCGCTTTATGATTTGCCTTTCGTAAAAAAATGGCTGAAGGATTAAATTGAATATCGTGCCGATTGGACTTGTGGATGAAAAGGAGGAATGCGAATGGCAGACTACAACGGACACCTAGTGCCGGTGTTCATCATATATGCGGACGGGGCGAGGCTGGACACGGAGCACGAGGGGGCTGTGAGGCGGATCCGCGTGAGCGACCGGCTTGACGGGATCGGCAGGTGCGTGATCGAGTTCGGGCATCCTGCGGCCGCGCTTCTGGAAAGGGGCGCGATCGTGCCAGAGAGCGCGGTGGACGTGCACCTGGGGTACAAGGACGACTGCGGCAAGGTCTTCGGGGGCGAGGTGACGGGACTCGAGTACGGGTACTCGGAGCATTGTGGAGAGTACCTGCGCGTCACGGTGAGCGGTCGCCTGCACCGGCTTCGGAACGCCATGAGGAGCGAGAGCTACGAGCGGAAGACCGCCGGGGGCTTTGTGGCGGAGATGCTGGACAGGTACGGGCTGAAGGCTGACATCGAGGACTTCGGACCTGAGAGGGAGGTGTCGGTGCACCACCTGGAGAGCGACTGGGACTTTTTGATAGAACATGCGAAGCGGTACGGGCGGAGCGTGTACGAGCAGGACGGGACTGTATATGTCAGAAATGAGATAACGGTGTCGCAGGAGGACATCGTGCTTGAGTTCGGGAAGAGCATGATCTCGTTCCGCGTGAAAGAAAGCCTTGAGGGGCAAATCTCGAAGTGCACGTACACGGGCTGGAACATGCTGAAAGCCGAAGGTGTTACGGGAAGCGCGACGCTCGGCGAGGTGTCCGTGAAGGCGGGCGGCGGGAAAAGCTGGTCTGACGAGGCGCGGATCCTACCCGGCATGTGGGAGAGCGTCATCGACAGCCAGGGAGTGACCGACGCGGAGGACGCGAGGAATCGCGCGCTCGGGGAATTGCAGAACGCATCGATGGAGTGGCAGCGGGCGGAGGTGAGGTGCGAGGGCGACCACCGGATACGGCCTGGGATGCGGGTGACGCTCAAGTACGTGGGCGAGCGTTTCAGCGGCGAGTACGTGGCGGAGCGGGTGGAGCACGAGTTCGGCATAGACGGATTCATCACGGAAGTGCACCTGCGGCGGAACATGCTGCCCGGCGAGCCGAAAAGGGCGAGTGCGATAGACGAGGAGCGCGAGCGGCAGCACAACGGAGGAGGCGCAAGCGAAGAATCTTCTCAAGAGGATGCGGAGGAGCAGGAAGAAGAGAAGAGTCCCGCAATCACGAATCCGCATTGGGAAAGTTCAGACGGAAACACTCTGGAAAAAGCACTAGTGGGCGACGAAGTTTATTTGTGTGCAGATGTGCAGGACATTTCCGACGGAACGAATGCTACAATCAGGATTGTGGAGAAAGACGATGACGGAAACGATGATGATGTTACGTCTTTGACAGCTAAAGTCCAGGACGGAAAAATAAAGTGCAAATGGAAAGTCATTTACACCGAAGATGATGATGATTCTAACAGCGAGCAGGAAAAAGAAGAGAAAGGCTACACGCTGCCAGAGTACGCGTTCACGGTGGAATGCGGCGGCGTGGCGAGCGAAGAAAGCGAGCAATTGGATGTCATGGGGTGGATTAATAAACAGATTATTTCTAAATATACGAATAAGCCGATGAAAAAGCTGGCATATAAATTATTTACTTCAGATGGAAAACTTGTTGTAGAAGGGAAATCTGATAATTTTGGATATATTTCAGTAGAAAATATAAAAATAGGTAGATATAAACTATGTCTTGGAGAAAATAATGGATTCTGAATATTTTATTGATACTATGGATACAAGCCCATTAGTAGTTGAGCCTGATAATCATAAGAGAGTTATTGTTGGAGTTTCGGTTAAACAAGAAGGAATAGATCTTTTTGGGCAACATTCTTTTATAATGTTTATAGACGAAAATAATCCTAAAAAATCGATAATGTTGGATGGTTCTGGTCATTACGGGGAAGGACGCTCATCCGATGTTGTCGATGGTTATCAGATTCCGATAACCATTACATCATATTTGAAATATTGGGATAGTCTGGAATATTTGTATACATTTGAATTGAATATAAAAAATACTGACGAAGAAGAAATAAGAAAGCTTATTTCTGCAATTGAAGGGAGACATTGGCTAGCATGTACGGAGAGAGCTTCTGACTTGTTATTAGAAACAGGCTTATTTAAGGGGCTAAGCCATAGATCATTACCAAAACATTTTTTGCGGGATTTGATAAATTATTCTAAGGCTCATCCAGGTAGCATGATAATAAAAAAATATGATATGAAAACAGACAAAGAGGTTCCCTATGAAGAATAAGAACCCTAATAAATCAGTAGTTTTTTTTGTTCTTTATCTGTTAAATATAAGTTTAGTTCGATTGCTGTTTTTTAACAGTGCCGACTATGAAGAAATTTATACTTGCAGTATATTTGTTGGATTATTAGTAAGTTTTTATTTTATGTTTAATTTTAATCCAAGAATATTGTGTTTAGTTTTTCCAATTTATTATTTTATATGTTGTATATTTTGTGTTGCATTAATTCAGTCATGGATTTTGTTTATTTCAAAGTCTTCTATAGTTTTTAATGTTATTTGCAAATCATTAATTCATAATATAATACTATCATTTATTCTTCTTTTTCCATTTATTATTATCTCATTTTTTGAGAAAGTTATTCTATTCAAGATTCTAGATAATGTAATTAAAACATTTAAAAATAAGGTGGAAAACGGTTATTCCGAACAGACAGAAAGGAATCCAAGAATCTTAAATCCCCGCTGGGAAAATGCAGACGGCGAGACTATTACGAAAGCCCTTGTGGGCGACGAGGTGACATTGTGCGCGGACGTGCAGGACATTCCCGACGGAACGGGCGCGAAAATCAAAATCGTAGAGAAGGACGCAGACGGAGAGGACGACGACGTTGCGACTTTGACAGCGAAGGTGAGTGGTGGTAAGATAGAATGTGCGTGGAAAGTCGTCTACACGGAGGACGATGACGATGCGGACAGCGAGTCGGAGAAGGCGGAAAAAGGCTACACGCTGCCGGAGTATGCGTTCATGGTGGAATGCGGCGGCGCGACGAGCGAGGAAAGCGGGCAACTGGATGTGATGGGCTGGATTCATAAACAGGTTATGTTTTACAACTCTGAACAGGAAGTGAAAAATCTGAATTATGAGATTGTATTCCCCGATGATTCTGTAATAAATGGGAATACGGATGATAGTGGATTTATTGATTTGAAGAATACAAAATTCAAATACTATAAAATCAGGTTATCGACTAATTTATAAGGAAAATGCTTATGGATGATGGTTCTTATTGCATTACTATTAAAAACGTTGCGTATAAATTTGAGTTAAGTGATAGTAGGCTTTATTACATTCCGAAGCAAGGAAAAAATATTTCAACATATGGGTTAAATAATGACAGAATCGAAACTCCTCAAGTTCTTGTCATCACAAGAAAAAATGGGATACCCTTATTTGCTTTAGAGCCAGATAAAAATGATGAAAAACAATTCGCCATTTTAACTGCACAGCAATTATATGATGATTTAAAATATCAATGGTTTGAGCCTTTGGCAGATAATTATCGGAAATTAATTTGGCTTAATGAAGAATCGTTTATTGAAAATTCAGAAGCATATTCTGCATATAAACATTTTACTTGGGATGATATTATCAAATTTGCTTTAAAAGACCGAATGATGATTGCTTATTACAGTGGTCTGTGGGGCGATTGGAAAAAAAGAAAAAAGGGTGGTGCTGAGTATCTTCTCGTAATGGTTAATAAAAAGCCATATTGGACCGATGCAATAGGTCAAATCCCGTTTTCTGTAGACTGTATGCGAGATAATATTATTAAGTGTCAGGGAAATTATGATATGGCTATTAAGCAAACCATATTAACAGGAATGAAATGGGGAGATGGGGAAATTAATGGAGAAGAAGATAATACAAATTCCTACGACAATCATATGATACTTAGAGGATGCTTGTGGAGCAGGAAGAAATTTTCATATAGAGAAAAGAAAAATCATGATGACAGTGTGTTTTCAATTGTAGAAGAAATAAGTGGCAATTTTGAAGAAATATTAGAATCTAAAATTACTGAAGAGGAAATGGATGCATATGCTCAATGGAAATATCAGAAATAGGATAATCAACATCGTAAGTTTGCTGACGGCCTATTCCGCGACGCTATCATGGCTTTTGCTTAATAATTGCGCGTGCTTTTATTTGGGAATATATGGAAGAAGGCTTCGGGGTGGAATTGGCACAGGTCTTTTTATTCATTACCTTGCAAATCTTATAATTACGTTGTCGATTATCATCACTGTTTTGAAGCGTAAAAAAGCCAAGATAATTATCATGCTCGTTTATCTGATTTATTCCTCGTTTCGTCTTTTGCCAGAATATCCGTGCCGATGGCTTTATTTTTCAGTAGGGACCACGGTGTTCTTTTATGTCATGGATAATTTGATAACATTTTTGAAAATGAAAAATTCCCTGAAAGAAATTCTCGTCAATTATGTCTTGGTAATGTTGATGTGCGTGTTCCTCATTGCCATTGCGTTTGTATTTTGGAATGAAACGATGGGGGAATTTTTATGGCAGCGTGTCGTTTTGGGAAACGTGATTGTCGCGGCGGCTTCATTTGCTTATTATACGGCGTGGGAGAAAATCAAGGGCGTGGATTGACACGGAATGGAGCGAAACAGTATGTATAAAAAATTAGTTGTCTTTACCATATTTTTTCCGTTGAGTTGGCTATGTTATGCAGATCGAGGAAATTTATTAACATACAACTCCTTGGACTACATAGTTTCAGATGAAGCTTTTGCGCCCCAATCATTAATAGATGATCTAAAAAATTTCTTAAGTTCATATTATTCAGTAGCAGTTGAGAAATCAGAAGAAAGAATTATAAAGTATGACTGGAAAAAATTTTTGTATTTTGAAAATACTTTTATTGTGAGAAAACTGGATATATATATAAGACTTCGTATGAATATACAACAGCAACAACCATATTTGTTACATAGAGAAAAAAATAATGATTATCATATTTATTTTAGTTTTACACGGTTCGTTCATGAAAATGAAAACACAGAAGATGTTATTTCATTTACTGAAGACTTGGACAATAAAATTGAACTCTTTACAAAAAAACATAATTTGAAGAGCCAATGAAAAAGTTCATGAGTATGCAAAAGAACATAATTGGGAAATCCGTGTAACATGGTAACAAACGTGGAGGATAAACTTATGGAAGATAACGAGTATTACAAGCGGGCGAACTTCTTCCCGGGGCTGAAGGCCACGCCCGGATTCTGGAACGGGATGGAGGAGTACCACTTCAGGAAGGAGACGCTCTACAACAGCCTGTTCCACGGGTCGGGGATCGTGCCCGAGTACCGGCAGTCGCTCAACGTGCAGGCGGAGAAGCTTTTGTTATCCTGCTCGCTGTGGTTATCCTTGCGGCAAAGAAAAAGAAGTACGAGAAGAAATAAAATGCGCGACACGAGTCCGCGCTTTTTTTGCAGACACGCCTAAATCCGCGTCCGCGACTGTGACATGCCCATGTCCGCGCCCGGTGCGCGAGAACGTCTCCGATGCGGACACGCTTTAGTCCCTGCTAGGGACGTGCACATGTCCCCGTCGGGGACTAAATACAAAACCATCCCTGCGGGGACAAAAACCGCCTTTTTAAGCCTACGCCGAATTTATTTACGGAAATAAATTCAAGGGAATGCGTCGTTTGCCCAGCATTCAAGCACGGTGATATTTCGCGGTCGCCCGATTTTACAAATATGTAATAAAATAAACTGGAGAGAAAAAAGTGAAGGATCATATATGATACATAAACACACATCTTCCTCCAGTATGCATTTCAAGTTAAAATACATACTGTATTTCAACTTGAAATGTTACTCATTTGAAGATGAAATAAAGCGAATTTCGACATCAAATAAGCAGAATTTGATGTTGAAATCAATAGTATTTCAAGTTAAAATGAGCTTAATTTGAAAGTAAAATTCATAGTATTTTAGAACCCAGTGCTATGGTTTCAATGCTCTAAATGTAACACTTTCTAACACTGCAATAAAAGACTCTCTAACATTTGCGTGAGAGAACATCTTTCATGGTTATAGAATAAGCCTCCCGAAAATCGGCAAAAACGCAGGATTTTGGCGAACACATATGCGGACTTTTTTCTAGCCATTGACGAACGCGCCGATATGTGATTAACTAAAACAATACGCCGTTATAGTAGTCAATAACAGACCAGCATCGGCGAAACGGCAAAACGCGGCAGGGAACACGGAGACGGAAGCCATGGCAGAAAAGAGAACGGAAAGAGGAAGCCTAGAAGCCTACGGCGTGGGCATCGTGATTGACAACCGCGACCCGGAAAGGAAAGGGCGCATAAAGCTGTACCTCGGGGCGGCTGGCGGTGGCGCGAGCGCGTGGCTTCCCGTGCTGAGGCGGCACGCGGGCGCGGGGAGCGGGCCGTGGACTCTGCCGGATGTGGGGACGCAGGCGGCGTACATCCTGACGAACGCGGAGCGGTGCGAGGGGGTCGCGCTGGGGTTCGTGCGCGACGAGTCACGCCGTCTGCCGGAGACAAGCACGAAGAGGGCGGCGGACAGCAAGGTCATCCAGACAAGGAAGCACAGGATAGAGATCATCGAGGAGGACGGGAAGGAGGAGATCCGCGCGGAGAGCGCGGGCGGGAAGATGCGCGCGGTCATCAGCAGGGACGGCGGCATCAGCCTCATAAACGAGCTGGGCGACATAAACATAAAGTGCCGTAGCCTGCGCGTGGAGGGCGACGGGGTGGCGATGCAGGCTGGCGGCGCGGTGAAACTATATACGGAAGACTCCCTCAAGATAAAGGCGGACGGCAAGGCCGCGGTCGAGAGCGGGAGCGAGGTGAAGGTCAAGGGCAAGAACGTGCGGCTGCACGGAAGCCGCGGCGTGAGCGCGGAGGGGAAGCAGGTGGCGGCTGAGGGCGACAGGGTGCTGGGGTTCGACGTGCACCGGATGGAAGTGCCGAGCGCGAACGGGACGCAGGTAGTGCCGCTTCCGCACCCGTTCATGGGAAGGCTCAAGGACAGGCTCGCGAAGGACGTGAGGCTGGGGAGCAGGAAGTGCGCGGTGAAGGGGAGCGTGGCGAAACACGACGACGCGACGCACATGCAGCTGCCGGGCACGATAAAGTTCCAGCAGAGCCCGAAGAAGGAGGGCGAGGTCACCGGCGGGACGAGCGCGAAGGTGAAGATTGACGGCAAGGAGGCGGCGGTGATCGGCTCGACAGCGACGACGTGCAACGACGTGGGGGCGCGGGACAACAGCACCGTCATGGCGGCAGGAGCGTCGATGCCCATGCCCACGATAATCAACCCTCTGAACACGGAGGAGTGGAAGCGGGAGCGTGAGGAGGGGGAGAGGAAAGAGCCGAAATTCTCAAGCGCGAAGTGGGCGAAAACGACCGCAGACGAAGGCGAGGAAGCAGAACTCACGGCTACGGTGAAGGACATCGCGGACGGGAACACGGTGACGCTGCAGGTGTTCCCGGAGGGGAAAGGACCTGAGGACGGCGCGGCATACGCGAAGCTCCCCGTGACGGTGAAGGACGGAGCAGTAAGCGCGAAATGGTCGTACCGGGCAGACAGGCGGGAGATGCCGCCGGAGGAGAACCCGAGGTTCACGTTCACGGCGCACAGCGCCTGGTGCAACTTCGCGAGGAGCGGCAACGCGCTGGAAGTGAAACTAAAGCGGCCGGAGATAACGAAAGCCGAGTGGCGCGACAAGGACGGAAAATTCACGGGCAGGGGGCTTGTGGGAGAGCCGCTGAAGCTGCATGTCGAAGTTAAGGACTTCGACGACGGGCAGGGAGTAACATTCACGGTCTACGACAGGCAGACTGGGGAAGAGGCGTTCCAGACCGGCGCGGAGGTGCGGGACGGCATAGCCGAGGCGGAGTGGACTTACCACTACAACGGGGAGAAGCTGGACGCAAAGCCGAAGTTCGCGTTTGAGGTGACGGGGAACAGGTGCAGGAAGGCGAAGTCACCGGAGATTGAGATAGGAGCGAAAATTACTGTCGAATTCAGATTTGAAGATGGTGCTGTGCCAGAATATGGACAATATATGATTTTTAAAAACGGCGAAGAGTATAAGAAAGAAAAAATAGACGGTAAAGAATCAATTGAAATTGAAGATTTAGTACCATGTTTGTATGAAGTCATGATTCTTGATGAGGAAGAAAGTTATGAGTAAAGAGAAAGTAGGAGTCAATTTAGAAAATGAAGCAGACGATGAAGGGAAGATCAATGAAATGTATATGTACAGTGCTGAAATTGGAAGCAGAAAATTGAAACTCGATTTGGAACATACGAACCGAATTATAATAGACCGTAGCAACGGAAAAATATCGGAGTAGAAAATGAAATTTTGGAAGAGCAAAGATGACAAATATTATGATGACAGGGCTGTTTATCCGATTTCATTAGGCTCAGCTCCGTTATGGCATTCCGGAATTCATGTAAACTATGCAGGCAAAACTGAAAATGAAAATTTAGTAGCCAAGAATTTGTTCCAATGTAAGCTTATTGCCTTTCGGAAAGGGAAATACATAACTGTAAAGGGGGACAAAGAAGATGATAAGCAGTCCAATGCTTTTTGTATTTTTGAAAAAAGCTTAAAAGAAAAAGACGATAAAGAATTTAAATTCTATCTGCTTTATACCCATTTAATGCCGTCTGAGTTTTATAGATTTACAGATGTAGACGGTACAAAAAAAGATTCCGTTGTCATTTCAAATGCGGATTCTTCCGAGCCTGATTATCCGCTCCTTCCTTTTTACAAAGAGATAAGAATAAAGTTAAAGTCTTGCAACAGAAAAATAAGACGGCTAAATGAATATGGCTATGAGGGAAGAAAAGTTTATGTTACAAGTCCAAGATTTTTGTTTGCAGATGACAATGACAGTCCAAATGAAAAGGCCGGATTCGTATTAGGCAAAAAAGTTAGGGTAGATGACAACGATTATGCAACATGTTATTTCAAAAATTTAAAAAAGACTGATGGGGAAAGCCTGATAGCAATAACCAATGAAAAAAAAGTGCCTTGCTATATATTAAACGATGGAAACATGGTGCAGCTGGGACTCATCAGAAATAAACAGACTTCAAATGATTTCAAAGAAAAAAACAACGCAACGGCAAATGAAAGAAGCAGAGAAACAGGACAAGGCTCAAAGAAAGATTATGGGGAAATGTATTATTATGTTTATACAAAGAATACAAAAGTAATAGATAATGTTGTCTATCGGGAAATAAGAATAACAGGAAAGGAGCTATATCTTAGCTCATTAAAACGGGGCTATGTTTATTTCAGTGACAAGTCGGCAGAAGAATTTCAATATAATGAGAAGTTGCATTTTTATTCAAGAAAAGGAAGTTTAGGGGCAAATCCGGACGAGGATACCCAGAAAGATGAAGTGACATTTATGAAAAAATATTTCCCATTGGATGAATATGAGAATACAAATCCAACAGGAAGTCTCATTATTTTTAAAAAGGATAAGTATACAGCGAACCCTAACAAATATTCATATCTACCTGAAGATGTAAAAAATAAGTTTACCGATGGAAATTCAAAAAATATAAAATATGCTTGCTTGTATAAAAAAGATACTGCTGAATTTGACTACATAGAAAATTTGCAAGCCGAAAAAGACAAATACTTTATTGTTACGGATAAAACAAATACTTATGTTCATGCCGTTGATGCTACGGATTATAATAAAATTCTAACCGAATCTATGATAGAAACCATCATAGAAAAAGAAGACGAAGCAACGGGCAAGATAACGACAGAAAAAAAGAAAGAATGTCTGTATTATGAAGCAGGCGATAAAGTAAGATTCTTAAAAAGGACAATAAATATTCCCGATGAAATTCTTGGAAAGATAAAAATAGAACTGCTTGATGAGATTTATAATAAAGGCAATGAAAAGAATGCGAAGATAAAAACGGATTCCGGCAAAGCCGAGGGTCGGTTTTATATATGTAACGATACATCTTTAACTGTTTATATAAAAGATGAAAGCATAAATGAAGTTGCGACTCCCGCGAGGCTTGTTGATATTGATGAAGAAACAAACGGAACAGAAGGGCTGATCGTTTATGAGAACGGAGAGCCAGTAGATGAAATAGCAAAAGATAAGTGTATTTCCGTAATAAATGTCACAAGTTTTTTGTCTGAGTTGACAAACAATGAAAACAAAGAGAAATTAATAAAAATAGAAAACGGCAACCGTGAAATTAATATTGGGAACAGGGTTCGGAGATTTCACAAAGCAGACAATGAAGACTGTCAGTCAGATATGGAAGATCTTTCTCTTGAATTTGAACTAAGCATAAAAGACAGGGAGGATTTTTCAGGGGCAGAAAATGAGATCATATTTCCTGAAAACAGTGATTTTTATGATGAAAACATAGGAATGGGAGAGATTTCTAAAATTTCGGAAGGCTATGTATTCTCTTATTTTGATGTCTCATTGTTTATGAAAGACTTTAGAAAGATTTGTTTTGAAAAATTCTTATTGCCGCGGGGGACAAAAACCTATACGCTAGCTCCTGCAAAGGCCGGAACTAAAATATTCTTGCCCAGAAATACCGAAGTAGAAAAAATAACCACACTAGAGGCCGGCGGAATAAAATATGGTTTATATAAAGTAATAAAACTGTGTATATATTTGGACAGCCCGGAAACGATGGTCATGGAGACTGATATGTACGAGCCGGAATCAAAAAAGACAAGGAAGTACTATGGACTAAAATTATCCGAAGACAACAAGGTTATATTTTGGCTTTCAGATGACCATATAGAGTATAATGTGAAGACAAAAGAATATAATATATTGTCTAGAAAATCAGACGGCGAACTAAAATACTCGGTAGTTGAAAGAATATTTAAATGGATGTTTGGCGATGTTCGTAATAACAACAGTTTTGTTGCCTTAAACACCAGAGTCTATGCCCAGAAATCCACCCAATGGGGAATGCGCTATGATTTTGAAGTGAGCATGACCGACTCAACATTCTATGCGAGGGAAGGTTCTGTCGATGAGAAATCTTCAGTATATTCACAAGATGACAAAATAATTGAGGCGTATTTCAATGAAGACGACCTTTATCCGGAGACATGCGCAAAGACGAATATTGAAAAGGACGAGATTTGTGAAGGAGAGTCAGTGCCCATTCATTGCAAGGAAAACGGAAGGATTGTAAGCAAATATAAATCCACCTCAAAAA
>CAMWWZ010000068.1 GCA_947178095.1 uncultured Treponema sp. | reverse complement strand
TGGGACGCGAGCATTGCCCCATTGAATTGTAAATGGAAGAGTGAAAGGCGGTGGGGGTGGGTAAATCTGCGAAGCGTGGTGCGGTGTGTTTGAAAAGTTAGAAAAAAACCGTGAACAATTTTGAAAAATCGTCCACGGTTTTTGCTTATACTAATTGCGTTTACTTTTTTACTTTATTTATATTTTTCAAAGCCTTTTTGCCATTCTTCGTCGTTGCCTTAACCGACATTCCTTCTTTTATTGCCGCGCTTGTATACGCGCCTTTGGGATCGACTCTGCACTTCGCAGTATCTGTATTCATTTCGTAAACAATAATTTCTGCAATAAGACTGTATTCATCAATAACATCGACGACAGTTCCCACTGATACGCCCTGAATAGGAATTTCAATGATTCCATCGGAAACGCTCAATACGGTGGGAGGACAGATTTCATTTGCAAAGTCAAGAGCGATTGTTTTTGCTACGGTCTCTGCCATTTCTTTCGGAGAAAGTATTCTGGACACAAACTTTCCAGGATTGGCGACTTGCCCTTGTTGGAACTGCTTTTCGAAAACAATCTCGCCTGTTTTTGTATCTGAAACTTTTGTGGCTACAGTCATATCATACTTATTGGTTGGAGCAAAAAGTTTCGGAATTTTGCCAGTAAGAATCTCTTCTGCTCTCGTTGCCGTAAAATCTTCAATTATTGTTTCAAAAATATATTCTGCATTGCCTTGTTTTTCCGCCAAAACTTCGAACGCACCTGTTGCGGTCAACTCTGAAAAAAGGCTAGACTGCAAAACAGGGATAATGTCTGAAAGACTTGCAGGAGTTTCTGCTTTATAAAGCAAGTCCGGCGCTTCCTCTGTTTGTTTTGTGTCCTTTACGGTGCGGAGTGCAATGATTTTATCCTCTGGTGCTTCCGTGCCATAAAGAGGACCCCAATAGCCTTTTACATTTGTTTCACTCTGTGCTGCGGTTGTGTTCGACACAAAAATCACAGGCTTTTTCTGCGCATAGATTGTTGCAAACGCTAATGTCATTGCAACAAAAAACATAAGTTTTTTCATTTCTTTCTCCAAATAATTTGATACGTAAAAATATATCAAACAAGTCTATTTTTGCAAAATATTCATAATATTATCGCATTAAAAAGTTGTTTGTCAATATCCATTCGATTGAATATTATATGACTATTAAAATAATCATATAATATTCAATCAAGAAATTCGCGAATGTTATTCTACCATATCGCTTCTATGGAATCTGTATATCTAGTCCATTGCGCTTTGTACGTCTCAACGGAATCTTCCGGCACATAGAATGTTATATTACTATCACAGCCACCGAAAGGATCATAGCCAGCTTTGGGAGGATTTTTTGCAAGAAATGTTACTTTCCTTAATGAAGAACATTGGTAAAATGCCCAATCTTTAAATTCACTCAAACTTTCGGGAAGCGTGATAGCTGTGAGACTGATGCATTCATCAAACGCATAATCTTCAATACATGTTACGCCCTCGGGAATTGTTATATTTGTAAGCGCAGTACAGTCATCAAAAGTTGAACTCTCTATTACGGATATGTTTTCTGTAAGAACAACTTTTTTTAACGAAGAACATCCTCTGAATGCATTACTGCCAATGGATGATACGCTTTGTGGCATTGTTATTTCCTTAAGAGATGTGCAGTTTCTAAAAGCACTGCCCCTAATTATTGTTAAACCTTCGTTCAGTGTGACTGTCTTTAGGCTTTTGCAGCCATAGAATGCATTAGAGCCTATATAAGTTACGCTTTCGGGAATTTCGATGCTTTGGAGATTTTCGCATCCTTCAAATACTCCATACCATGCATAATCTCCAATTCTAGTTACAGTAGAAGGAATGATGATACTTTGTGCAGAGCATTCACGGAATGCTTGATATTCAATGCGGATCACGCCTTTTGGAATTTTTATTGTATCACGCTTCTTGTAGTCTTCGCCCAAAACTTCCTTTGCGTTTGATTCATTAAGTTCTTCTGGTATGTCTTTTAAAGTCCCGCTTGAACCATCGCTATTTACAGCGCAAGAAAAAAGAGCTGCCCAAGCCAACATGCTGGCGGTGAAAGTCGCCGCGACTTGCAATTTGATACTGGATTTTTTCATAATTAACTCCTTCGTTTTTTTTCATTCTTTCCGAATGATTTCTCCGAATTATAAATCTTTTGGCAAAAATAGTCAAGCAAAAAGAAGTGTTTTTATGTATTCTCATTCTTTTTGATTATGTTTATATTTAAAGTATTCTGGATAATTCTATAAATATGGTGGAAATAAATATAAGGAAGATTTTCGGGGGAAACGTCAAAAAATATAGGAAAAAACTCGGGCTTTCGCAGGAGCAGCTTTCGGAACGCCTCGGCATCACTCCGAACCACTTGAGTGTGATAGAAACTGGCGCGAAATTCGTCACTTACAAACTGCTCGAAAAAATCGTCGCGGAACTGCAAGTGATGCCGATGTCGCTTTTTTTTACGGAAGGAAGCGCGCCGCTCGACGAGTCAAAAATCAACAAAATAAACGAGATTGTGCAAAAGGAACTTTCGCTTTGCGCGTCGAAAATCCAAGATAAAATTCAGGAAGAGATTTTTTGATTCGTGCGGAGGGTTTCATACCCCGACGCTTGCGTCGAGGTATGTTGATTTTCCGCGAGACGAAGCCGCGGCATCCTCGAAAATTTCACTTTTCGAAAATGCCGCTTTTCATCTCTTGCGAAATCCGCGAAAGCCTATTTCGCGATTTCTATCTTCAAGACTTTGTAGTTGTACTGCCGCTCGTTTATCGTGAAAGAAAATTCTTCCTCGGGCTTTTTGTCCAAAAGCGCGTTTCCGCGAGGCGACATATACGAAATCACGCCGTTGTCCGGGTCGGATTCCCACGGCCCCATGATCGTGTAGGTTTCGTTTTCGTTTGTGTCGCGGTTCAGCAAAGTCACTTTCGTGCCGAAAGAAACGATCGCCGTGGATGCCGTGGTCGGATCGAACACGATCGCGCGATTGAGCTCTTCCTGCAACTTCGCGAGCGTCACGTTCAAATAATGCTGGTGCTCCTTTGCGGCCTTGTATTCGGCGTTTTCCTTGAGGTCGCCTTGCGCGCGCGCTTCGCCGATTTCTTTGGCGTTGGCAGGAATCTCGACTTTCTGGATTTTTTCCGCCAAAGCCTTTTTCTCTTCAAGCTTTGCGGCAGTGACAAGCATTCCTTTCGGCGCGGCGGATTTTTCTTCCGTGGCTTGGAATTTGTAGTCGGGATATTTTTCCAAAATCCTGTTGCGGAGCGAAGTCTTTATCGAAGCGTCGATGTTCGCGATGTCGTTGACAAGCGTGTACATTTTCGTGACGGTCTGCTCGTCCTTCGAGAACATGTATTTTCCAAGCGCGTCGTTTTTGAACAAAAGCGTTTCGGCCTGCTTCGCAATCTTTTTGTTTTCCACCGTGTTCACGTGATTTGTGATTTCGCGCCAGCACAATTCGATGATGTTCAAAAGCGTGATGAGCTGCTTTTCGTAGCTCACGCCGGATTCCTTGTACCACTGCTCGTCTTGGCAATTTTCAAAAAGGAATACAATCGCGCTGCGGAAATCGCGGGCGTTTTCATAAGCGTCCGCAGTGAATTTCTTGAGCCGCTCTTCCGCGCCTGCATCTTTCAAAGCGTCGAGCATTTCCTTTTTGAGCACGGTCGGGAAAAGCGCGAGGAATTGTTCCTGCCAGTCGGGTAGAAGCCGCACTGCCGCGATGAAATCGTCCTTGAGCGAAGTGTTTTTCGTGTCCTTGAGCGCGTTGTAAGTTTCGCGCGGATCTTCAAGGTCGCCGTAAATTTGTGCGAACGTGTATTTGCATTGGAATGCGTGCGCCGGCAAAAGCTGCCCGATTTTCTGCACGACAAGGTACGCCGCCACAATCTGCTCGTTCGCATGCGTGACAGTCCTGATGAAGCCGATGAAATATTGATACATGTCGCTGAACGACTTGTTGTTCTTTTTCGTGTTCTCGTCCTTGATGAATTTCATGATGATGTCAACGCGGGCGAAAAAGTGCTTTTGCGCCTTGAACTCGTTGGAATATTTTTCGTCGTAGCTGATTTCATCGTCGCGCACTTCGTACTGCGTGATGTCGTTTGGCTTCACGCCGAAAGTCGGGTCGGTGTCGAGAATCTTTTTCGCGGCGTTGTTCCATGCCGTCCATTTTTTCGCCTCCAAAATCGAAGGAACGAGTTCCGCCTTGATGCGCTTGAAGTCGCAACTGTTGTCGAAGCTTTTTATGATGCGGATGAGCATTCCCTTTTTGTCTTTGTTCGCCATTTCGACGAGTTCCGCGTTGCTTTTGGTGGCCTTCAAAACCCAAATGTGGTCGTTGTCGAGCGGCGTGAGCGCGCTTATCGCCATCTTGAGAGCCATTTCCTTTTTGCCGACTTTCTTTCCGAAATTGATCGTGAGGATGTCATTCTGCGATTTGACGATTTTTCCCACGCCCCACGAACGGTGGTACACAAAGCGGTTTCTGTCGAACGCGATGTGCTTTTCGAAATCGCTGATGGCTTCGAATACGTTTCGGAAATTCTGCGTGAGATCGCTCGACGCGATGTAGTCTTCCAAATTGCTCCTGCCGGCGTAAAGTCCGCGATAGCATTCCACGATTTCGCGCCGCGCCCAATTGTCCTTGGGGTCGAGCTGCAAAATCAGCTTGAGAATATCGATGGCCTTTTCCCACTTTTGGTTTTCCTTGTACCATGCGTAAAGTTCCTGCATCAGGACCACGCTTTTTTCCTCGCTGATGGATTTTGCGATCTCGCGCTGCTTGTGCAGGAAAAAGTCGATGTTTTCCGGAATGTACGAAACAAGCTTCGACCAAATTTCTTTTACCGAAGAGAAATTTTTGAGGGAAACGTATCGCGCCAAGGCTTCCTTGTAAAAATTCACGGCATCTTCGGGATTTTCGAGTTCTTCGGCATGCTCCGCCAAGGCTTTTACCATGTCCGCTTCTTCAAGGTCGATTTTCACGAGCTTTTCATAAAGCGCCCACATTTCTTCGTTTTTGGCCTCGCGGTAGCAGTTCGCCAAAGTGCGCAGCGCGAATTTATTGTTCTCGTCGTCGGCCAAAATCGTCTTGCAGATATCGACTATGACTTGTTCTTTTTTGTTCTTGCTGAAAATGTCTACGAGCGCGATTAAAGCCGAATTGTCGATTGCGCCTTGTCGGAGCGCGATCATTCCGGAAATGTAGAGCGCGCTGATGCTGTCCTTGGAATGCGCGAGATGCTCGTCGCAGAGCTCGCGCACTTGTGTGGCGCAATCTTGGGCGAAAGCGTCGTCAACGATTTTCGACAAATCCATAATCGCGTTTTGCGTGACGTTTCCGATTGCGGCGCGAGTCCAGGCTTCTTCCTTCAATTTGTCCTGTACCAATTCAATCAAACTTTCAGACATTTTTCCCTCACTTAACATAAAGCTCATATATTTCCGTGTCAAGGATTTTCATCCTTACAAGGAGTTCGTTTTTTTCCTTGTCTTTTTTTCCGACAGAAACATAAAAATCTATCATCCAAAAATACATATTTATAAGGCGCGGAGTCAGAATTCCCGACTGGCACGACGGATTTTTCATTTCCGTTTCGACGGCGTAAATCTTGCGATTCAAGTGCGCCACTTCGGGCTGCGTGAGATCGCGCTTTACGTTGAATATTCCGTAAAGCTGCCCGTACACTGGAATCCATTCCAAAAGCTCGAGCCCGGAGCGGCCTTTTTCCTCGACGATTTTCACGAGGCAGTTTATTTCCTCCGAATCCAAAAAATCCAGCTCGATTTTCTGCGCGTCCACGAAAAACGCTTCCCGGAACAAAATCTTCGCCTCGCGCGGCTTCGCGCACAGAGCGTAGCAGTCGGCGGCTTCGGCGATAATCGCCGCGCTGTCGTTTTTCAGCGAAAGCGCTTCCTTGAGGCAGAGCAGGGCGGTTTCGTATTCGCCGAGCTTTTTGTAGCACAGCCCAATCCTTCGCTGGATTTCCGCTTTCCGCGAGATGTCCCTTTCTTCCGCCTGATTGTAATGCCTCAGCGCGAGCGAGAAAATTCCCGCCTTTACCGCGAAAAGCGTGCGCTCGAAAATTTTTCCCTTGCGTCTGAGAAAATCCTGAAACGACTTCCATTCGTCCACGAACGCTTCGCCGCGCTCGAAATTGTCGCCTATGCCTTCCGCGCGCGCTATGACGTCGATCCAAAAATCGCAGCAATTCATGGCGAACAGAAGTTCGTCATTGTTCAGTTCAAAAACCAAAGCGGAACTTAAAATTTTTTTCGCTTCAACGAAATTCGCGTTTCTGATTGAACTGTAGGCTTGCAGAATTTTTTCAGACATATGGCAAATTCAATTATACCGATTGGCAAATTTTAGTCAATAAGAGGAGCGTGTTTTTTTTGGGGAAATTTAAAAACAAAGTATATAACGCTTTTGCAAGAAATTGTCAAGCACTTTATGCTTGCTCTGTGAGGAAATTTATTTGAATCGCCGCTCACGCGGCGGGCGAGTCAAGTGCTTTGCACTTGTTGTGTAAGTGGAAATTATTTTACTCTGTGCTCACGCACATTGGCATCAAGCACTTTGTGCTTGCTCTGTAAGGAAGGCTTGTTTATCGGATTTCCTTTATTGAATATCTTTTCGAAGGGCGCATGATGAGCGTCACGAGCATGATCACGATCGCCGTAATCGCGAGGCTTATCGGATATACCGTCATTATCGTTATGAACGTCCGCGACTTTTGGAATACTGTGAAAATCCATGCAAGGCGCACTCCGCAGATTCCTGCCATCGCGCACAACGCCGGCACGAGCGACGCTCCCCAGCCTCGCAAATATCCCGAAAGGACTTCCTGCGCGAAACTGAATATGTATCCCGTGAAAAGGAATTTCAGCCTGATTAGCCCGATTTCAATCACGCCGCTGTCGCGGTTGAATATCGCCAAAAGCGTCCGCGAGAAAATCAGGATGAGCGAGCATGAAATTGCCATGGCAGCCGCGCATTGCGCAAGACAAATCTTCAGCGTGGAAAGGCAGCGTTCATTTTTTCCCGCGCCGAAATTCTGCCCGACGAATGTTGAGCATGCCTGCCCGAAAGCGTTTATCACATAATACGAAAGGATTTCCAAATTGAACGCGGAGGCAGAGCCTGCTATTACGACCGCGCCAAGCGTGTTCATCGCGGATTGGATTATTATGTTCGCGAACGAGAATATCATGCTTTGCACGCCCGCCGGCACTCCGATTCTCAGGATTTCCGAGAGGATTTTCGCGTCGAATTTAAGCTTTTTTACTGTTATCTTGATTTGTGAATCCGTGCGCAAAAGGGCTGCGAAAAGGATTGTCGCGCTCACGAGGTTCTAGACCGCAGTCGCCGTCGCCACTCCGTCCACGTCCATTCCGAGCGCGCGCACGAAAAAAAGATTCAGCGCGACGTTCACAACGCCGGAAATCGTGAGGGCCGCCAAAGGCTTGCGCGTGTCGCCAGTGCTCCTGAAAATCGCGGCTTCGAAATTGTAGAGCAAAATCACGGGCATTCCGAGAAAATATATGCGCAGGTATTTTTCCGCCGCGCCCGATATTTCGTTCGGAACGGAAAGCGCGAGGACTATCTTTCCTGCGAAAATCTCTCCGAGCGCGAGCAGCAAAAATCCGCCTGCCAAAGCCACCAGCACCGAAGAGTGCACCGCCCTTGAAACGCCCTTCGCGTCCTTTTTTCCGATAAGCCGCGCCATGACGACGTTGCTTCCGAGCGAGATTCCGACGAAGAAATTCACCATAAGGCCGATGACAGGTCCGTTCGCTCCAACGGCGGCCTGCGCGTTCGTTCCGCAATACTGGCCCACGACTGCGATGTCCGCCGCGTTGAAAAGCTGTTGCAGGATTCCCGTGGCGGCTAGGAGCAGCGCGTACTTCAATATTTTTCCGCCGAGCGGTCCGCTCGTCATTTCAATTTGGCCGTTCATTTTCATTAAACTCCACAAAAAAAGAAAACGGGCTTCAAGCGGATTTCGTTTTATGGTCGTTGAGAGGAGCGAATTCCCGACATTCTAGGTTTAAACCAGACGCTCGTATCAGCTGAGATAAATGCCCGAAGTGTTTTCTAGAATATCAAAATCGCAAAAAATGTCAATACGAAAAGCAAATTTTGCCTTTCGAGTTTGGCAATAAAAATAAACTATTTACAAAATATTGATTTCGTGCTATTATATAGTGTAATGGAAAATAGGATTCTTGCGCCCTCTTTGCTTTCTGCGGATTTTTCCGACTTGGCTGGCGCGGTGAAAAAGATAAACGCGAGTCCTGCCGGCGCGCTTCACTTTGACGTGATGGACGGCTCGTTCGTGCCTGAAATTTCGTTCGGGCAAGTCGTGCTTCGTTCGATTCGTCCGCTTTCCGCCCTTCCGTTCGACGTTCATCTTATGACGGAAAATCCCGGGCGGCAAATCGAGGCGTTTTCGGAATGCGGCGCGGACTGGATTACGTTCCATTATGAAAGCGCGGCTTCGGAATCCGAGGCTTTGCTCAAGAAAATCCGCTCGCTCGGAAAAAAAGCCGGCGTTTCCATAAAGCCGAAAACCCGCGTGGAGGAAGTGCAGAATTTGCTCGATTTTGCCGATATTATATTGATAATGACGGTCGAGCCGGGCTTCGGCGGACAAAGGCTCATCGGCGAGTGCCTCGAAAAGGTCTCGCGCCTCGCGGAAATCCGCGAAGAGCTCGGCTTG
This sequence comes from uncultured Treponema sp., assembly GCA_947178095.1. Lineage (GTDB taxonomy): Bacteria > Spirochaetota > Spirochaetia > Treponematales > Treponemataceae > Treponema_D. Next base: position 6,197 of record CAMWWZ010000068.1, on the reverse strand, counting down.
AATTACAAGATTTCGGTTGACGGCGGTGTCAATGGGCAGACTTTGGACGAGGTTTTGAAAAGCGGCGTTGACATAGTTGTTTCCGGCTCGGCGTTTTTTAACGGCACGCTGAATTGGAGAAATTGAAGTGGAAAGAAAATTGAGAATTCTGGTGACATTCTTTTGCATTTTCGCTTTTGGCGCGTCGGCCTTCTCGCAGGAATTCGTTTCCGCGAAGAATTTTTACGGCGAAAACCTTGCGTCCGACACGGCATTGGCGAACGCCTATAACGCCTATGCCGCCGGCGACTACAAAAGCGCGTCATTTTTGTTCAGGAGGGCTTTGGCCGACCGGCGGAATCAAAGCGACGGCGCGTTGTACATGCTCGTGATGGCAGGCGTTCAAATCGGCGACTGGCAAGGCGCGTATGCCGACGCGGAATATTTTTTGTCGTCGTATCCCGAAAGCGAATATGCGCCGCTCATAAAATACCAGATAGGGCGCATTTTGTTCAATTTGGGCGAGCACGACAAGGCTTTGATGGCTCTCGGAGATTTTTGCCACGAAAATCCCGAAAGCGTCATGTATCCGAGCGCGCTTTTTTTGATCGGCGAATGTTTTTACGAAGGATATGATTTCAAGGAAGCGAGGCCTTTCTACGAATGCATCGTGGAAAATTTTCCTTCCGACGAAAAAGCCAAGGAATCGAAATACAGACTCGATTCTATAGATTCGTATGACAGGCAGGAAAAACTTTTGTACATCCTCCAGCAGACCGGCGAAAATTATTTGGCTTCGAAGGAAAGTTACGAAAGGACTTTGCGCCGATACGAATTGGAAAACTTGCTCGGCGTGCGTGAAAAGAACGCTTCGGAAAATTCTTATGGACGCGATTCCGATGAAATGAAAAATGTTCCCGCGCTGGAAATCGTGCCTGCGAATAGCGCGGCGGAAGAAATTGAAATTGAAGAAACTGTGTCCGTGGACGAACGCAGTTCCATTTTGGACGCTTTGCAAAGACTCAAGATTTCTGCGGCCGAGGCGCAGAACCTTCTTGACAGGGAGAACGGACGATGAAAAGAATGTTTGTGCTGCTTTTGTGCTTTTTACTTCTTGCGCCGGATTTGGTTTTCGCGAAAAAAAGCGGAAAGTCCGCGCCTAAAAAAACCGAGACAGTTTCGGAAAAAAAGGCCAGCCGCGCCGAGAAAAAGGCCGCGAAGTCGAAAAAGAAATCCGCGAAGCCGAAGAAAAGTTCCAGCCGCGCTGAAAAAAAGCCTGCGAAGTCGAAAAAAGGCGCGGTGGCGAAAAACGTCGAGCGCGTTGAAAAAAAGGCCGAAACTCCGAAAGCCGCGCAATCAAGATTCGACGATCCTTTGTCCAAAAAGGCATTCGAAAATTTTTCCGTCTCGCGCGGAATCGTAAAGATTCAGTCCGTGATGGAAAACGGCTCGGTCCTTCTTTTCATCGAAAATGACAGCAGAAAGAAAGATCCATGGATGCCGGTCGTGGAGCAGCGCGACCTCGGCGAGTCAAACTATATTTCCCTCTTTGTCGATGGAGTCGAATGCCGCCTTGAAAGGTCGGGCAAAGTCGCGTGCTCCTTTGAGTCCGGCAGCGATTTTGTGACGATCACTTATAAAATAAAAAAGCTCGCGGAAGTGAAGGCGAACTATGTGATTTCGTCGAGAAATTTGGTAGGAGATGCCGACTGCATTTTGGTTTCATATTCGATTCTGAATTGCGACAAAAAAAAGCACGACTTCGCGCTGAAGGCAGTGTACAATACGATTTTGGGCGAAAGCCGCGCCGCCCATTTTAAAACTCCGTCGAATGCCGTGGTCGCGAGCGAGTATTTTTTCCAGCCTTCGCCATCGGACAATTGGGTCATCACGAGCGACGGAATGCGCGCGCTTTGCTTTTCGCTTTACGGCGACGAAATCACTCCGCCCGCCAGCGTCGCCATGGCGAACAAGAATATCATCGAAGCGTCGCGCCCGGAAAGCGTTTTCGTTGACGGGCGTTCGTTCACGTCCGTCTTGGCGTACAACAATTCAAGCCTCGCGCTTTTTTGGGAAAAATTTTCGCTTCTGCCGGAATCTGAAATCCTCTATTCTTACAAGATAAATTTTTCGAAGTCCGATTTTCAAAACGATGCGGAACTTTTGAAGCCTTATGAGCCGAAAACGGAAGTTGTCATGGAGGAGGAAATCGTGGTGCAAGAAATCGCTCCCGTTCCTTCATCCGCGCCGAAAATCAATGACGATCAGATTGACTTTGAGACGGAAAGAAAATATCTTGATCCTGAGAAAATAAATTCGCAATATGTGCAGCGGCTCATCGACCAGATAAATTCGCTTGAGCAAACGAATCCTGCCGTAAACCGCGAGAAAATTCAGGCTCTTCAAGTCGAGATAAACGAAGTCCTTGAAGTCTTGAGGAGCCGCCGGTGAAGAACGCGATTGACCAAGCGATTTATCTCATGCGATGCCGCAAATTCGCCGACGCGATTTCCGTCTTGAATTCGAGACGCGAGAATTACGAGGACAGCTTCGACTTCTATTATACTCTCGGGCTTGCGTTTTTGTACGCGGGCGACACGGGAAGCGCGTCCATCAATTTCAACCACGCGCGCGAAATAAAGATAAACGACGCGAATCTGCTTTTGGCGCAGGCCGCGATTTTTTTGCGCCGTGGCGAGACCGACCGCGCAGTCCAATATTATCTTGACATCTTCGACTTTGACGAGGACAACAAGGACGCGCGTCGCGCTTTGACGTTCGTCCGCGAGCATGGAAACTACGAGGAAATCTGCCGGTGCGTTGACGATGGCTCGATCGAAACTTGCTATCCGCCGCTCGGCTTCAATCCGCGCCACGTCCGCAATTTGGTTTTGGCTTTGCTTTTGGGCGCGCTTGCGGGCTGCCTTGCCGTCCTGTTTTGGCCGAGAAATCATTTTGCCGCGAAAGGCCGCGCCGACCTTTCATCTTTGATGCTCACGGTGAGCGAAAACGCGAACGCCACGGAAGAAAATTCCGCCAATTTCAAATTCAATTTGAGCGCGAACGAAATAAAGTCTTCGTACAATTCCGCAGCGAAATATTTCCAGGAATTCCGCGACAATGCCGCACAGCGCGAGCTGAACAGGATTTTGAATTCCAACGCCACCCGCTCGATAAAGCAAAAGTGCCGCGAAATGATGGGCTATTTGCGCGCTCCCACGTTCGATTCTTTGAAGGACAATTTTTCCTACGAACAAGTCGCGTCCCAGCCAGAGCTTTACCTTGACTGCTATGTTGATTGGAGCGGGCGCGTTTCCAATTCCGTGCAAGGCGAAGATTCCTACGCATGCGATTTGCTCGTGGGCTACGAGGACATGAAGAACGTCGAAGGAATTGTCCGCGTGGAATTCGACTTTCTGCCGATTCCGCAAATCGATTCATCGCTTCCCGTGCGCGTCTTGGGAAAAGTATCGGTTTCGGGCGGAAAACTCATCCTCCAAGGACGCTCGGTCTACCAAAGCGTGAAGAACGCCTACGGCGAGTGAAAGTTAGTGAATAGTTAATAATGAATAGGGAATAGTTCATCGCCAATATTTGGCAGGTTCACCCTTTTGGAGAGGGAAACACGAGGACTGTCGCGGTTTTTGCTATCAAATATCTCAACTCGCTTGGATTCAAAGTAAACAATGAGCCTTTTGACAAGAACAGCTGGTATCTCAGAAACAGCCTTGTACGCGCGAATTATACGAACATCGCGAAAGGCATTTATATGAATGCGAAATATCTTGAGAAGTTCTTCCGCAATTTGCTGCTTGGGGAATCGAATGAACTCAAGAATCGTTATGTTCATATCAGATACAATGAAAAAATCTTGAAAATCGCGCTGCCAAATGTCACTGTAAACGTCACAGTAAAACTCACTGCAAATCAGAAAAACATCCTCGGCCTCGTAAAGGAAAATCCTGACATATCGCAGGAAGCGATTGCGTCGGAACTCGGCATCGCAAGGGAAACTGTAAACCGCAACATGAAAAAGCTTCAGGAGCGCAATGTCCTTAAACGACTCGGCGCAGATAAAAATGGACGCTGGGAAATTGTTTGAATCGCCTTTCCGCCCTCCCACTTGAAGAAATCCAAAAAATTTGATAAAATCCTTTCCGTTGCCTTAAAAAGTTTAAAAAAAATTATATGTTATGGGTGGAGGCATTTTATGGCAGAAAAAAAAGACGCTGCGGCTCCTGTGGAAAAGCTTCAGGCTTTGGAAGCCGCCCGCTTGCAGATTGAAAAGCAGTTCGGGCAAGGCTCTTTGATGAAATTGGGCGCGCACACGGACGTGGCGAAAATCGACGTGATTCCTTCCGGCTCGATTTTGCTCGACGAGGCTTTGGGAATCGGCGGCTATCCGCGCGGACGAATAATCGAAATGTACGGCCCTGAAAGTTCGGGAAAGACGACTCTCGCTTTGCATGCCGTGGCGGAGGCGCAGAAACTCGGCGGAATTGCGGCTTTCATTGACGCGGAGCACGCGCTCGATCCTATCTATGCGAAAAATCTCGGCGTGAACATCGACGAGCTTTGGGTGAGCCAGCCCGATACCGGCGAGCAGGCTTTGGAAATCTGCGAAAATCTCGTGCGCTCGGGCGCGGTTGACATAATCGTAATCGACTCGGTGGCAGCGCTCACTCCGCAAAAGGAAATCGAAGGCGAGATGGGCGATGCCGTGATGGGAATGCAGGCGCGTCTTATGAGCCAGGCTTTGCGAAAGCTCACTGCCATCGTCGGAAAAAGCAAGTGCACCGTGATTTTCATAAACCAAATCCGAATGAAAATCGGCGTGATGTTCGGGAATCCCGAAACCACGACCGGCGGAAACGCGCTTAAATTCTATTCTTCCGTTCGCCTTGAGATTCGCCGCATCGAGACGATTGACGGCAAGGGAGACGACGAGGCGATCGGAAACCGTGTGCGCGTGAAAATCGTCAAGAACAAGGTTGCCCCGCCGTTCCGAAAAATCGAGCTCGACATTTATTTCGGCAAGGGAATCTCGAGCGCGGCGAGCCTTTTGGACAGCGCGGTAAAGCACGGTCTCATCGACAAGCGCGGAGCATGGTACACGCGCGGCGACGAAAAAGTGGGGCAGGGCAAGGAGAACGCCGTTTCGTTCATCGAAAACAATCCCGACTACAAGCTTGAATTGGAGCATTCGCTCCGCGCGATGGTTTTTCCGGGGCAGATTCTGCGCAACAAAGAAGGCGAGGTCGTGACCGAAGAGCAGATAAAGAAGTACGAAGCCGAAATGCGCGCGAAGGGCGTGGGCACTGGCGGCCTTGTTACGGACGCGAATCCTGTCGAAAAGGCGCAGCCTGCCGTTTCCGCAAAGGCGGCTTCTTCCGACAAGTCCGCAACTTCGGCTGGAAAGGCTTCCGCGCCGAAAAGCGATGCGAAGGCTGCCGCCAAAAAGGAAGTTCCCGGCGACTTGTTCTAGCAGGCAGAATGCGAGTTTTATTTGCTCGCAATGCGAGTAAATAAAACTCGGTAAGCAAGTCGCAAGACTTGCAATCAAAACTCGCGGCTGGAACTCGCAGGCTGGGCGAAGAATCTTTGTGGGGTTAAATGACACCTGTCGCGCTTGGACTTGGCTCGAACAAAAAATTCTCTTGCCTTTCTCCCGAAGAAATTCTCGGCGGCGCGATTTTCGAACTTTCGAAAATCCTTCATGGCATCGAAATCTCTTCGGTCTATCGCACCAAGGCGATGTACGTCGTTGACCAGGAAGATTTTTACAACATGGTTTTGGTCGGGCTTTTGGACGATGGAATCTACGCGCGCGCCTTGCTCGAAAAAATCCATGAAATCGAGGCTGCGTTCGGGCGCGCCCGCGAAAAGGAAATCCGCTTCGGCCCGCGCTCGCTTGACATCGACATCGAATTTTTCGGCAGGCAAAAAATCCTCGAGCCTGATTTGCAGATTCCGCATCCGCGCCTAAAGGAAAGGGCGTTCGTTTTGACACCGCTTTTGGAAGTTTTGGACAACCTCGAAAATAAGAAAGCGGCGCAAAATGCGCAAAGTGGCGATGCACAAGCCGCGCAAGCGGCGAATCAAATAACTTCCGTTCATGCAAACGGCGGTACGCCGTATGCGCCAGCCGCGCGAGCGGCGGTTAAAATAACTTCCGTTCATGCAAACGGCGGTACGCCGTATGCGCCAGCCGCGCGAGC
>CAMWWZ010000067.1 GCA_947178095.1 uncultured Treponema sp. | reverse complement strand
GACTTGAAATGAACAAGAATCTTTTTAAAGAGAAGTTGTAGGAAACTCAAGTTTTACAAATTCTGAGAAAGAAACCTTTGATGAAGAGCTTAAAGACATATTTGGAAATTATTTTGAAAAATAACAGGAGCAAAACATGAAAACAGCAGAACAGTTCAAGGAACTCCTTGCCCGCTACTATCAGCGCGATGAGGAAACAAAGAAATTATATGAGGAATTCACGGCATATCCGTATGCGCCATTAAACAACCTTCTTGACGCAATGCCGAGGATTGAAGAGAAATTCAACCTAAAGTTGCCGGACGAATACAAGGCATTTGTGGAAGCCGACAGTGCGTGGGGAATGTATGGTGGTGAAGAAGACTTTCGTATCTATGACGAGAACGAAATCTATGAATTTAACTGCATAGGCAAACATACAGGAAATTCCTCGATAGAAGAGATGAAAGACTACTTCATGTTCGGGCAGGATTATGGAGAAAAAAGTTATTTTTTTGATCCTTTTAATAAACTTGGCTATGGCATTGATGCGGTCTGGAGGGTAAACAGATGTTCGTGTGAAAAACAGGATTTCGAGCTTGTCGCGAAAGATTTCTATGAACTTGTTGAAAAATTCTGTGATAAAAAAGACGAAGATTTTGAGCGGCCTTTTGAAAACGAACCTGAGAAATATCCGTATAAAGGTCATGTTATTGAAGATGTCTTAGAAAGATATATAGAGAATAATTCTGATTGTTTCAATGCTGTCAAAGACATTCAGATACAGGTAGAAAAGTTCATAAAAATTCTTGAAACTAAAAACATATCCTGCCAAATTCATAGCATTAGATATTTCGACAGTGAAGAACCTCGAAATTATATTATTCCATCAGTTCAAAACATTCCCTTTGAAATCTTATATCTGATACAGAAAAAAATGTATTCAATTTTCTTCTCAGAATGGATATTCACAACACTTTGTGACGAAGACTTAATTGTAAAGAATTATGGTAAAAAAGCCGCAAAGCCTTTAAAAGATATGTTTGTTTTTGCATCCAGTAATGCTTCCCGTTTTGTCGGCAAAAATATAAATGCGATGGATTATTTCTTTGTAGATCCGACAAACATTTTAGGAAATGGCTCGGAAGCCGTCTACATAATCTGCACAAAATCCAAAAAACTAGAAGAAGCTTGCCATGTCGCCAAGGACATCGTGGACTTGTTCCGGCTCTTCGCCGGGGGCGAGGAACTGAACACGACGCCAATCGGCAGGATAAAATAAAACGCGGAATATTATGTATAAAAAATTTTTGTTCACACTTCTCCATTTACTCGTATTGTTGCACCTTTCTTTTTCTTTGGAAGAAGGCTTTGCCTTTTCTCCTATGGACTTTGAAACTTCCAAAACAGAAGAGCTTGAAGTGACTGGCGAAGAGATACGAATACAAGATTGCGCGACGACGCACGTGCTGAAAATCAAAAACAACGGGAACGCCAAAAATATAAACTGCCGGACAACGGCGAGTCCTTTGCCGAACGAAGGATTTATTACGCTGACACCTTTTCCCAAGGACTTTGCGATTTCTCTTGATGACAAGCCAGTTCCGTTCAAATACTCGTTTGACGGAACGGAAATCGTGGACATCAAAAATCCCGGTTTGTCATATCCGCATTACGGCTATCCACACGACAAAGAAGGAACATTGCGATTTTCATTTGAAATGCCGGCGCGTTCAGAAGTCGAATTAAAATTGTGCCATTCGTCAGTATTCGTGTCGAACTTAAGCTCTTCGTCAAGCGTCACATGCAATATCTTCAACAATCTGGCGAAAGCAAAATCATATACGCTGAAAATTTACAGTTCAAATGTTGATGTTGATGCCAATCTATGGCTGTATAAAATTTCGATTGCGCAAAAAACAGGGAGCACAAACGATTTGTCGGAAAGCGGCGTAAAATACAGATATGCAATCATGGATGCAACCATGGGACTTTTGGATTGCACCGATTTCTACGAAGAAATTGAAAGAATTGCTTTTTATTACAGGACATTTTTTAGAACGGATTACAGTTGGAACGCCTCATATTACATCAGTAATGACAGGCATCTCTTTTTCAACGACAAAGACTTGACTTCCCATCTGCTTTCGCCCGAAGATTTGTTTTATTTGACAAAAGGGCAGCTGCGCATTTTACGGAACGCCTTTTATGCCTGCCACGGCTATGATTTCAAATCGAAGGCCATGAAGAATTACTTTAAGCGAATAGACGAATTATATTATGTGGAAGCCGAGAAATGGACATTGTTCGTCAATCCAAATTTCTCTGAAACAGATTTCACCGAAGCGGAAAAAGCGAACATCGAGCTGATAAGAAAAATGGAAAACATGAAAAAACCTGTGCTGCTGAAAGATTTTAAGCCGACAAGGAGTGATGAAGATGATGAACTTGAATAGCATGTTTAAAGTTTGCGTCAAAAATACTGCCGCAAACTTTAACTCGGGTTTTCTACAAAAACTCATTTATTTGCTGCGATTTTCGCTGGAAACTTCGCGCTTACGCGCTTGTTGCGAAAACGTTTCGCTGCAAAATCACTTTTTTAACAGTTTGAAAATTGATATTTTCTTCACTGTTAAAAAACAAGGAATTAAATATTTTGCATTCGCTTTTTGTCTGCTGGTTTTTGGCGGGCAAAATTTGTTCTCTTCGGAAAATGCAAATCGTAACGATATGAAAATAATATGCCCTGACAGCGATTTTGAAAAGTCAGTATCAGAGCCGATTTTTCATATCGAAATTTATGAGCATGAAGCCCTCGTGCAGGCGATTGAATATTCCTACCAAGACACTTTCATGCTTGAAAAACATTTTGAGTTGATCGACGTGAATTTTGACGGCCACGACGACATCGTTATACTTGCCGGGCTTACCGCAAACAGGGGGCAGAAATATTATGATGCCTATATATGGAATCCGCGGCAAAATAAATTCATATTGCATGACGAAATTAGAAATGTCATCAATATGAAAATCGATAGAGAAAAAAAATTGATTTATTCGTCATACATGTTGAATGGCGGGCGAACAGAATATTATGCGTATTCATTTGTCGGCGACAAACTCGTCGAAATTGACTGCATGATACAGCAAGAAAAAGACGACAGCAAGCGTTATTCAAAATCCGTTTTTTCGGACACTTTAATGGAATATGACGAGCTGCCTTCCTTTTGGAAAAGCATTATCAATTTGTATGACTGAAAAATTGACGGAGAATAAAATGAAAAAAATAATTTCGGCGTTGATTTGTTTTATGCTTTTTTCAATCCTGCACGGACAGGAAAACCAAATGATTTTGCCAGCGACGCGTTTTCCGGCGGATTTGAAGCACGAAGAATCATTAAAAATTAAGTCCGCAGGAAATATCAATTTCCGAGGAACTTAATTTCGCCTGCGTGAGCAGGCAAGTAGTATAAGCGAGTTTTTGAAAAAAACTCGGAATTAAAATTGTCGCGCCATTTTAGCGGCAATTTTAATTACTTTTTTGATTTTAAGGGCATTCAAATATCGAATTATTATGAAATGGAGGCGGCGAAAAGTTTGAACATAAACAATGACGGAAAGGACGACTTTCTCATTTTGTTAGTTCCAAAGTCCATAATTTCTCCGCTGGACGACGAGTTCGATTTTGACTGCAATAAATATTACAAAAGAGTGATTGTCGAAGTGGTGAGCTGCGGAGAGAATTATAAAATCGGCTCTCGCTACAATTCTTTGGTATCGAACAGGGCGGGATTGGGAAGCGGATTTGACGGCATCGACGTTGTTGGCGATGATGTGATAATTTGCCATTCCAAGCCGAACGGAAATCTATACTGGGAATTGAAAATGTGGTATCATTATGTTGCGGGAAAACTGTTTTTTTATCGATTGGATTATGAAGGCAACGACAATAAAACGGTTACGACCGTCTTTGAAGATGTGGTGGCGGAAAACATACATATTTCTGATTTCTTGCCGTGAGAGTTATGAAGAAGAATTATTAGAATGTTACAGATAGGAAGGCATATCCATGAAAAAAATTGCTATATCGATACAAATTCTTTTTACAGTTTTTTTGCTTTCTGCTGACAATAAGTTTAAAAACCTTTTTGATTTTGATTCGTACAAGTATACAGAACACTTAATTGATGAACATGGCTGGTTAGAACATGATAAATTGCAAAATACTGGTTTTTCTGAATGTCAGGTGATTACAATAGAGAAATTAAAAGAAATACCTTGCATATTATATTATCCAATCGGCTGTAATACTGCTGATTTGCTGGAAGGTATGTTTGAGATTAATAATCAAAAATTTATTATTCATAATATTTGGTTTGACTTTTTTGGGATAAAAATTTTGTCAGTGGCTTTTGAAAACAAAAAATATATGTTGTTTCTTGGCGGCATCGGAAAATACGGCGACAAGGTATGCTTCATTTTTGACATAACGAATCCCGGACATATTGTTTTTTATCCGCCCGAAAATCGATTCGTGGAAGCGGGTTTCGACAACGCATTTTTCGGCTTGTATCAGAACAAGCTTTGCTTTTTCTTTTCGGAAAGTGGATTTGCATGGAACGGTCAATACTGGCTCCGGCTGAGTCCATATTTCATTGACGGAGACGCATTGAAAGCACTGCGCGACAAAAACGGAAATCCGTATTTCGTTATTTATGAATATGCCGAAAAGTACAACCAGGGATTCATAATTGAAGAAAAGAACATTCCAAACTAAAGAGCGTGAAAGAAAACAGATGTTAAAAATTAAGAAGAAAACAAAAATTATTTTATGCGTCGTTTTGTGCATTGTCGCTCTGCCCTTGCTTAGGCAACTGGCGATTTATGGCATTATATACGTTGAATTCGGCTTGCATGACAAATACCCAAGCCTGTTCTATAAAGGCGATAAAAATGTGCCGCAGGAGGATATTGTCAAAATTGGAAATATTTGTATGCGGGATTTGAAAATGGATAGAATAAGTGATGACAAAGAAACTCGATACGTTTATAAATATTATATCTTGAAGAAGAACAAATTGTCTCCTTCTGATTTGAACGAAATCCTTTCGGATTATTGCGGCGATTTTTTTGATGCGCAAACCGAATATGACGAGATTCAATTTTGCATTTTCAAGGAATGCTCGAAAATGCCGTGGTATTGGAATGATGACGGCTTTTTTCCTGATTTGGAACTAAATTATGAAAATGAAATCGCCACTTACTGGGTGGACAGGAAGCATATATCGTATCGCATCAGGAATGACAATAAGACAATAATGGAAGGATGCTTAAATAGATGACGGCGCGCAGGATTTGTGGGCAGGCTCTTGGAAAAGGCAAGATCATAAATAAAGTAGAAAACCATAGGAGACAAATAATGTTTGACATAAAAAAATACTATGAGAATTTTGAATATCCAAAAGGATACTATGATTTGCTGGAATTGAATCTTATCAATTTTGACTTTTGGTTTTTCTTCAATGAAGAATTTTTAGACATTACAACTTCTGGATTAAGAAAACGCTTCCCTGAAAGAAAATTAGTTCCATTTGCCAAAAGGGGAGATAATGACGATATTGCGTGCTTTGAAGTCGGAAAAGGCGAAAAAGTATTCGTTATCCATGATTTTGCAAACCCCGGATGGGAGAAGCGAAGAGAATATGACAATATATGGCTTTGGGTTAAAGATGCAATTGAAGAACTTGTCAACAACAGACTTGACGAAAGCCGAATGAACTCAGACTAAGGCTTTCATATTGGAGGAAAAAAACTGCTTCAAGATAGCTACAAAATATGGGAGGATTCGTTTTGAAGAAAAAACTTTGCCTGTTCATGTTCTTGCAGATGACACTGCTGCTTTTTTATGCGCAGTCGAAAAAACAAAATCATGTTCGGCAAAAAAAGGAAGTAACCATGAAAGAAAAGATTATATGTGAGCCATGTCAGGGAAAAGATAAAGGAATCTTAAGGCGGTATCATTATTTTAAAATTTCGAAAAAAAAAGATATTCTAATTATAGAGTATACATCAGGACCTATGGAATATATTGAAAAATATCTTGAATTTGACGCAAGCTTTCACTTTCCGATGGAAAAGATTCCAGAAGTGGTGAGGACGATGACGGATGCGTTCTACTTGGGAAATCCGCTTGAAGGACGGTGGGGTTACACAATCGCCATTCCTGACTCGAAATTTAGAGCAGCTATGTCCTTTAATGAAATGTATTGGGTCATGGATGAATATTCGCTGATTCAAGACGATGGCGACAAAATATGGGAGGACATCGATTTGTATTGGGACATGGAGACTATGAGCAAAGTTCCCCTGAAAGGCACGCGCGTGATGCCCAAAAGCCTCGCCGCGCTTATAAAAGGGCTGCGCGACTTCTACAACGAATGGCAGAAAGCGCATCCGGAATGCAAGCGGATGGAGTGAATAAATAAAATGAACGCGAAAATAAAAATTATACTTTGCTCCGTCGCAGCCATTGCCACCTCGACTATGGCAGTTGTATTGTTTCAGATAGTTTGTGTGATCTACACATTCGGAACTCCGCAAAAAGAAAAATTTGCCATTGACTATATCAAAGTTGGACGCGCTGCCGTTTGGCTAATGCAAAATCAATAATTAAAATCAGCAACAGAAATTGTTGTTGCTGATTTTAATACCGAGTTTGCGTTGCAAACTCGCTTATTGTACTGCGATTTTTCACTTCGCTACAAAATCGCGTTTTCAACAACGAAAAAAATTGAAACTTTTTTCGTTGTTGAAAGATAAAGAAAGAATGATTATGACAACCGTTCGCATGAACGCAAAATTTATTTTTTTATGTCCAATAAGATTATAAATGATGAAGCAAATCTCTTTGATGCTCTTTTGGGGAAATACGATTTTCCGCAGGATGCAGATTTTTATCTGTATGTATATAAAAAATCGAGGCGACTTCCTAAATATTGGGTGCCTGAACACAATAAATTCATGCTTGACATCATAGATATGCATGAGGACGATTTGTATCTTAAACTGAAATGCAAGAACAACACGTTTGAAGTCGTCGAAAAAGAAAAAAGTCTGTTTAAAGACTGAAGTACGCAGAAGAAGAACATTTGCGCGATTCATAAAAATATAGTATACTGTTTATTTAATGAGAAATTCTGTGAAGAATGCGATATTTTTATTTTTGATATTCTTGATTTCGGCAGGCAACATTCATTCTGAAATTGACGGCAAATCCGCCGAATATATTGAAATCGAAAATTGTATCAATGTCGATGAAAAGAAAATTCCGTCTCCCGCTGAACTTGAAAGAAAATATTTTGATAAATCGGAATCGAAAAAAAACGAGTATTTCAAAATATACGCTTACATTTTGCGGCATAAAAATCCGAGATATGAAAAAGAAAGAAAAGAACTGAATGAAATTTTTCAAAACCTGAACAATTTTTTCGCGTTGTTGGCAGACGGCGGAATCGGTTTTGGACATGAGGCGGAAAGAATTTGCGCATGCGTGGAATACGAATTGTTTCATTTGCAAAAAAATCAGCTTGATGAAAAGATGGCGTTGTCAGATTCTGCAAAAAATGACTTTGAGCATATTCTTTGGACGGCAGGAACTCAGAATGTAAATATGCAACAGAATATGTTGGATTCGGGTTATTTAAAATATGCGAAAAAAATGCACGAAGCGATTGAGTTGATGTCGTTGCTTGAATCGCAGATAGGCAATAGGTTTTACAATGAATGCGCGAATAGATATATAAATCGGGTTATGAGAAAAAAACTCGGAAACGGGTATGATTAATTCTCAAGTTTCTAAAATCAAGGAGAACAGAAATGAATGAAGAACTGATAAATGAAATGCGAGATGCAATTTTTGCAGATGATCTGGAGCACATAAAAAACTTGATTGAAAAAAATAAGAATTTAATTAACGCGGTGACAGACTTTGGAAGTTTTTTGCATAATGCTGCGGGCAATGGAAAATATGAAATCGTGAAATATTTTATCGACAATGGTTTTGATGTGAACTTAAAGGCTGGCTTTCTTAATGCCAATGCACTAACAGAAGCTGCTTCGGAAGGTTACATGGATATTGTTACATTATTGCATGAGTCTGGTGCAATTTTGGACACAAGTACCTTTGCCGCAAATCCCTTGTTTGCCGCGATTTATGACAGACATACCGACATTGCCAAATATCTGATAGACCAAGGAATTGACCTTGCGGCCGCCTATCATATAGGAAAAATTGAAAACTGCGACGCGCTTGAATACGCCCGCCAATACGGACAAATGGAAATTTATGATTATATAAAAGAAAGGCTCCATAAAGATTAAGTCCGCAGGAAATACCAATTTCCGAGGAACTTAATTTAATTCGCGTGATCGGATAATCCAATACGCGAGTTTTTGAAGAAAACTCGAAATTAAAATTGTCGCGATATTTCAGCGACAATTTTAAAGGCTGGGAACAGAATGAAATATTACAAACTGCGGAGCTTCCCGTCGAGTGATGTTTGAAAAATTGCTCACGCAACAAATTAAGCGAAGTGGGGCGAGGTTTTATGCGCACTTTCTTCGCCGTTAAAAAGTAAGGAGGAAAACTGTTGAAAGCAAAAATCTATTTATCGGCTATCTTGTTCATATGCGCTCAAATCTCATTTTCCGATGGGCTGAAAACGATTCGGGAAACGCTGATGGTTCTGCGGCCGGATTATTTTTTCAGCGAGGATTCTCTGCATGATTTGGGAACTGTCCGGCAGGAAAATGGCGACGAACTGCACATTTTGTTCAATGAGCATTTTTGGGGAAACGGCAGATGTTCTAGCCGGATTGTGATAATAAAGAACAAAATGCCGATTGGAGCATATGGAGTCATCGGCGACCGCCCGACGGTGAATCGCAGAGGGCTGGAATTTCCGTACCAGTCAAATCGAGGAAACATAGTTTTCCTTGAAAGGGAAATTCCTGAAACTGTTTATTTGGATGGAGAATTCTATCGCTTTGAATATTTCTAAAGTCATTGGAAAATGTGTTTTGGAAATTGAATGCGGAATGCGAACAATTAAAAAGGAATGAAAATGTAGGGAGATAAAATGAATATGATGAATAAACTGGTTTGTTTTTTGAAAGCCTCGCTGTTGGTGTTGCTTCTCTTTTCCTGCGAGAGGAGTTACAAGATTTACATAGAGCCTCGGAATGAAGACGTTTTCTATCAGTACATAAAAGATTCTCTTGACGCGCGTTCCGTTATGACAGTCTCCGCAAAGGATAAAAAAACTTTGCAGGAATATGTCGGCGTTTTGAACACGATGATTTCAGTTCTGAACGAGAACATGGAAAATTTTGACAATCCCAGTTATGTGGCGAAGAAACCTTTTTTGACCGATGAAGGCGAAATCGATTTTAGGGACGTTGACTTCTATAAGCTTATCTATGATCCTGAACATCCGCTCGCAGAAACATCGGGCGCAGAAAAAGGATATGTGCGGTATTATTCGTCGAACAAAAAGGCGGATGAAGAGGCGTGTAGTTACTATCACGCTCTGTTGGAGACGTTTGAAAAAGCGATTCGTGCCGGAGGGAAATTGTGAAAAATGCAAAACTGTGCCTATTTATTTTGTTGCAAGTTTTCTGTGTCGCATTCCTTGAAGCCAATGAGCACACCGATAAAATGACGGGCGCATGGTTTCAAATGTGCAATGATAAAAAATCATCTGTTTCCATAACAAAAATAAAAGAAGATGTCTATTATGTGATGCATTATAATCCGGAAGTTTTTTACGGAGAAACTTCGACGCCAGGAATTTTTGCGTTTGCAGAATACGGGCGCACATACGAAGAAAACAAAATAAAACTTACGACAATGATTGGAGGAAAGGAACAATATTTCTGCTTGTTTCTCGATGGCGAAAAATTATATCTCTGTGAAAATTTTGAAGAGCTCGTGTATCCATACAACGAAACCGCATATCCGTATCACAGAATTGAAAATGCAAAAAACGAAAATGAAAGCCTTGCAAAATACACCGTAAAATCTTCCGAAGAGCGTATTGATGTCCTTGTCTCGTTTATCGAGAAAAATCTTGCGGGAACGAGCGTGCTTGTAAATTTCAAAGAGGAACAAAGAATTTGGGAGGCGTACAAAAAAGCTCGTTTGGAAACGCTTTTTCCCGATACAATTGATTCGGTGAAAATGCTGTGGGGTTCTAGCATGGCTTTCGAAATGGGCGAAGAAGTTTTGGCTTTGAATATCGAGCGAATAAAAATTCTTGAGGCGTACATGACAAGAGAATGCGGAACCGACGGCCGCGGCGAGTTCAAAGAATATGTCGAAGAATTGAGACGCCTTGAAAATTAAAAACCGATTTGCTTCATCGCCACGATGACCGAAAATTTCTGGCAGGAATAGACGCACTTGACCGCCTTGAAGCCGCATTCGCGAAGCATTGCGGCTTCCTGTTCGACGGAGCATTCCCTGTCCAGCGTCCGCCGTTCTTTCCACAGCGCGATGTCGTGCGCCGAAAGTCCGCTGTGCGAGAGTTGGCTTTCCCAGTACGAGTCGAACCAGCCGTCCAGTTCCGGCTGCCCCGCGCAGAATTGGTCGTAGTTCACGAACAGCTCGCCGTCCGGCAGTCTGTCGTAAATGCGCGCGAACAGATTCTTTTTGCCGTCGTTCTCCAAATGATGTACGGACAATGCCGAAACGATGACATCAAAATCGCCTTCCGGCAGCGCGTCCGCATAGTCGGCAACCTGAAAATCCACCGTGGCAATGCCGCCGAACCGCTTGCGCGCGATTTTCAGCATTTCCTCGGACACGTCCACGAGCACATATTCCGCCTTCGGAAACTGCCGGTACCAAAAATAGGTCAGAAGCCCCGTTCCCGCGCCCAGATCCAAAATCCGCTTCGGCTCGCGGATTCCCGCCGCAATAAATCGCGTCGTGCTTTCGTAGTAGTCGTCAAAGCAGGGAATGAACTTCCTGCGATTCGCGTCGTACTCCTCCGCGACAAGACCGAACTGCGTTTTTATGTCCATTTTTTCCCTCCCATAAAAAGTCAATCATAATTTTGCAAAATTGTGATTGACTTTTTACGTGCGTTTACAATGAAATGAAAACGCACAAATTAAATATGCAAGTTTCCAACGGAAACTTGACATGATAAAAAGTTGACGCTATTTTAGGCAACTTTTTATCATACCTCCCGCAAATCATTGGCACGCGTCAAAATAGTTTTGCAGCGCGTCCGCAAACTGCCCGACATGGATTCCGTCCACGAACGAATGATGCGCCTGCACGGAAATCGGAATCACGATTTTTCCGTCTTTCTCATAATATTTTCCCCAGTCAAAAAGCGGCGTGGCGTTGTCCTTTTTTCCCGAAATCGTATGCGAAACATGCGTGAACGTCACCCACGGCATCGGCGAGCATTGGAACACGTCGTTTCCGAGCGGACCGGTAAAATATTCCTTTTGCGCCGCAGCCGTCTTTGAAGCCAGCGCGCAATACTCGCCCAAGTCATCGAGCAGGGGAACGTTGACGACCTTGAACAACGCCGTGTCTTTGTTCAGGTAGGTGAACGCGGTGTCGATCCTGTCGAACAGCGCGACCTGCCCGTCTACAAAACGATAGCGGAACGCCTCGATTTTGTTCGCGCATGCACAGACCGCATGAACCATCGCCAGCGTGAAAGAAACTTTTTTCGCCTTGACAACCCGCTTGAAATTCGTGATGTCGGCTTCAAAGGTCACGCAAAAAGCCGGCTCGACGCAGTTCCTGAAAACCATGCAATGCGTCGCGCGCGCCCAGTTCTTTTCGTCGATTATCTTGTATTGATTGGACATGTGTTTTACTTCTTTACTTACTGTTAAAGTTTGCGACAATATTCTGTCGCAAACTTTAACAGTTCATTTTACGATTCTATTTGTGCAGGATAAATTCCACGCGGCGATTCTTCCACCAGTTCGCGCTGTCGTTGAAAGCCGCCACTGGCTCGGACGCGCCTTTGCCTTGCGAGGAAAGCCGCGCTTCAGGAATGCCGCCGTTTTTCACGAGCCAATCTTTTACGTGTGCGGCGCGGCTGTCGGAAAGCGTAAGCAGAATTCCGTCTTCGCCCGCGGCTCCAGTCTTGTTCGCGTGTCCCACAACTGTCACTGTGTAGTCCGGGAATTTTTTCAAAACTTCGCTGACACGTTTCAGGACGCGCACGTTGTTCGCGGCTTGCTCTTTGGTAACCTTGCTTCCCGGTGTTTCCGCCGCCGTTTTCCAGTCGGCATTGTTCGCGCGGAAAATTATCGAAGGAACGGCCATCTTCAAATTGTTGCCGTCGCGAATCACGAGAATGTCCACAGGAATTATTCCCGAAATGGTCGTCGTCATTCCGAGGCTGTCCGTCGCCGTGAACACGTAAGGATAATCCATCGCCGACTGAACGCGCTCCGCCTTGCCGTCACGCTCGCGGCTTGTGTTGCTCAATCCGTCCCAAGTGATTTGCGGAGTGATTTTTTCGCCGCCCGAAGTTTTCCAGAACGCGGAAGTTTTTCCAGTGCTTTCAGGATAATTTATGACGAAACTCCAGCTTGCCAATTTCGACGTGGATTTTCCGCCGAGCGTGATAAAGCAATCGTCGTCAACACCGTCGTTGTCTGGGCTGAAAAATTCCGGCGCAGTTTTTACGCTCAAATTGGGCGGCGTTGCGGAGCAGATGAAAGGCGCGGTTTTCGTGTCCACCAAATTTCCTTTGGAATAATTCACTGTCAAATGTCCTGTGAAATTTCCTTCGCAATTTTTTCCACTTGAATCTTTTCCGTCCCAAATGAATTGTGAAGGAATTTTTGCTGACTCGCTGCCAAGCGAACGCACAGATTTTCCTTTTTCGTCTTCTACATTGAATGTCCAAGATTCGATTCCTTCGTTCAAAGAAAGGCGCGTCGCGAATTTCTGCGATGTGAGTCCAGTCTCTGAAATCGGCGAAATTCCCGAACGTTCCGCCGTAACGTAAGCCGTCGTCGCGCGCGCGTCGAGCACAATCGAATCAATTTTCTTTTCGAAAGAATTTCCCGCCGCATCTTGCGCGCTTATCACGAGCGAATATTTTCCGTCCGCCGCTTTGTTGCCGTTGTCCGTGCTGCCGTCCCATTCAAAATTGGAATTTTGTTTTCCCGCGAAAAATCCGTTCCATTCAAAAGTCTTTACGACAGAATTCTTTCCGCCACTTTCCAAAATCTGCGCGAGCCATTCAGTTTCCTTTGTTGAATTTGTCGTGGCAATTTTCAGCGTGTCTTTGCGGCCGTCGCCATCGGGAGAGAAAATCGCGCTTTCAAGCGAGACTTCCACAAACGGCGAAACCGTGTCGATTGAAACTGGCAGAGATTGCGCCTGCGCGCTTGAGCCGTTTTCCGAAACAATCGAAATCGAAGCGAAATACATTCCGTCCGGGCAAATTTTTTCGTCGGAAGAATTTCCGTTCCAAACGAAATTTGCGGGAACGCTTCCGTTCGCATTTTGCTCGTAGACGACAACGCCGCTTTGATTTTTGATTTCAAACTTGTAGGATTTTACCGCGCTCGATTTCATAACGCTCGAAAAAGTCACGTTTTTGCGCGCGCCGTTTGGATTGAACGCGAGATGATTCGGCGAAAGCATCACTTCGGTTTTCGAAGTGTCCAACGTGAACGAAACTTTCGTTTTCGCGCTGAACGAATTTCCTGCCAAATCTTCGGCTGAAATTTCGTAATCATATTTTCCGTCGGAACAAATTTTTCCGGCTTTGTCCAAGCCGTTCCAGAAAATTTGCTCAGGCGGATTTGCGCCGAAGTCGTATTCGTAAACCGCTTCGTTTGTTCCGGCCGCCACGATTTTTCCCAGCCATTTTTTCACTGGCGCGCCGCCGTCTTTTTTCGCATTTTGATGAAGCGTGAACGTGTCTTTGCTTCCGTCGCCATCGGGACTGAAAATGTCATCGTAATCGGAAATAGTCGCAAACGGTTGCTCCGTGTCAAAAACGAAAATCGGAGAATTGACGGCAGGAGTTTTGTAGCCGTTCAAATATTCTGCGTTCACGCGGGCAAAATATTCGCCGTCCGCGATTTGCGCGCCCGAATCGTTTTTGCCTTCAAAAACAATTATTGAAGGAATCGCGCTTCCTTGTTTTCCTGAATAAGTTCGGACGGGTTTTCCAGCTTTGTCCAAAATTTCCACGCTCCAATTTGTGAGCGCGTTTCCGCTTCCTGCTCGCGGCTCTGGAATCGTAACGTCCAAAGTTACAGAATTGATTTTGCTTTTTTGCGGAACTGAAAAATATTTCGAGCCGACAATCATTATGTTCGTCGCGGGCTTTTCGGCGGAAAAAATTATGTTCGCGATTTCCGCATTTTCGTTCGTGTTGCCCGCGCGGTCGGTCGCGCTTATCGAATATTTGTAAACGCCGTCCTGCACGATGATTCCGTTGTCGTCCGTGCCGTTCCATTCAAACGACGCGGGCGTGGAATTTTCCCAAACATAATTTCGCACGATTTTTCCGTCCGCGTCAGAAATCGTCGCGAGCCATTTGTCTTCTTTCGAGCCGTTTTGTCCGATTGCGAAATTGACTTTTTCGCCCTCGCCGAAAATATATTGTTCTTCAGGCGGATTTAAAATAAGGACTTGCGGCGCGGTGTTATCGATAACGACGGGTGCTTTGGCAGTTTTTGTCGAGTTGCCGCTGTCATCGCTTGCGGTAATATAATAGAAATATTCTCCATCGGGAGCCGTTTCGCCGTTTTCCATCACTCCGTTCCAAATGACTGCCGCCGGCACTTCAATCGAACTCTTTTTTTTCTTGAGCTGCTTGAGAAAATTTTTCATATTGAAAACCGTCGGCAATGCGACTTTGTTTCCGATCGTGCGGATGACATTTCCGCTTGCGTCTTCGATTATCAGTGCCCAGCCGAAAATTTTTCCTTTGTCCTTGACGCGGAAATTTACGACAAGTTCATCTTGAACGCCGTCATTGTTCGGCGAAATGTATTTTGTTTCCGCCGCAAAAAAATTCGACGCGACAAAAAAAGTCAAAACCAACAAAAAAATTTTTTTCATAAAAACTCCCATAAAAAGTCAAGAAGAAAGTTGCAACTTTCTTTCTTGACTTTTTATGCCACTTC
>CAMWWZ010000066.1 GCA_947178095.1 uncultured Treponema sp. | reverse complement strand
GGTCGGATGTTCGTATAACCCTCATATCCCCCTCACTGGTCCCCCCCCGTGGCTTTCCTCGTGCGAAAACCTCATTTCTAGAACTCCGCAGGAAATTACGGGGGGGGGTACAGCGAGGTAGGAAATTCCGAAAGCGGCGCGCTGACCGTCACCGCCCGCGTCTCGAACGGCTCGTCGCGCTACGCGATGCCTTCGATGCCCGAACTCGTCTACGCCGCGCTGCTGTATAAGGACGGCAATTCCCCTGCAAATCCCGAACTAAAAGATTTCGTCCAAGGAACAGAGACGGAAGATGGTAAATTAAATTTTTCATTTCAAAAGCCTGATGACATGAGCGGAACATTCACGCTCGAAATATTCGCGTTCAGGACGGACACAAGCGCGGCGGATGAAAGTGCGACAGTTTTTTCTAGGGCAACCGCATTGCTTTCAGGAAAAAAAATTGGCTGCGCAATAGAAGGCGACAAAATCAATGTGAGCGAGCCCATCGCGCTTTCGGTGAACGGTTCGTCCGAAGTGAAAGGCACTGTCAGCCTGAAAATAAATGTGCCCGACGGATGCTCGCTTGCAATTGATGACACGCATTTTAATGTGACAGGTACTTCACCTGACTTCATCATCACACAAAAGGACGCAAGCGGAATTTCCGCCGGCGCGTACCAAGTGACTTTCACTGTGAAGAAAGGCGTGGAAATCGTCCACATTTTTTCCGAATACATAAACGTGTTTCCCGGAATGCGCACCGACACTTGGAGCGGCTTGGATAAAGACGCGGCGAAAGAAATCACGCAGGGTATGATTTCTTCCACGGTGTACGTGCGCGGCACGGGCGGCTGGTACGAAACTTCGGATTACAACGAAACAGCCACGGCGAGCTACAGCAATTCGGGAAGCTTCCTCTCGCCGCTTGCTTCGATTCAAAAGGCAATCGACAAAATCATCGCCATAAACGACGGCACGAGCGAATACACAATTTATGTTGACGGAACGCTAGATGGCAAGACCGCCACACGCCTCGGCACGAGCGGAATGGCAACCATCTCCGCGTACAAGCAAGATCTCAATCTTACAATAAAAGCCCTCTCTGAAAAAGCCACGCTTGATGGCGGTGCAAGATTCACTGTAGATGAAAATGATCGTACTGTAACTGTAACAGAAGAAGGCATAAAAAAACGCATAATATACGCAGCCTCCACAAGCTGCAAACTCAACCTCTCGCTTGAAAACCTTGTCATAATGGGCGGAAATCCGGGAGATCATGGTGGCGGAATTTATTTCAAAGCGACAGGGGGCAGCACGCTCTATATGAAAGGCTGTAAAATTAGCGGAAACAACGCCACCAAAGATTTCAACCAATACAATGGCGGTGGAATTTATGTTTATGGCAGTACATGCGAATGCAAGATGGAAGACTGTGAAATCAGCGGAAACGCGACTTACTACACAGGTGGTGGAATTTATGTTGAATACAGTACTTTCACAATGGAAAGCGGTACAATCAGCGACAACACGGTGAGGACTAATGGTGGCGGAATTGCTGTTGAGTCTAGTAGCGGCAATTTCATCATGAATGGCGGAACAATCGAAAAAAACAAAGCAAAAAATGGCGGCGGAGTCAAGATCTATAACGGCACTTTCACGATGAACGGCGGAACAGTCAGCAATAATATCGCAAGCGACAAGGGCGGCGGTTTTTATCCCATAAACGGCACGTTCGAGATGAATGGTGGCACATTCAACGGAAATAAAGCCGCCAACGAAGGTAATGGCGCAAGCATTGGCATTACAACCAAATTCAAAATTAAAGGCGATGCGAAATTCGCGGCCGACGACGGCATTAACCTTTCTTATGTATATATCACAGGCGCGCTAACAGAAGAAAAAGTCGCCACGATAACGCTTCCTAGATATGAGGCGGATAGGAAGATTTTGTACGCAGATGGCGTGCCGATAACACCGGACATTTGCGACAAATTCATCTTAACCCCTGCATCCAACGGCACGGAATGGAAAATCGTGCCCAATGATGACGGCACGGGCGGTGTGTTGGTGTCCGTACCTGTCCTGTACGTAAGTTCCGGCGGAGACGACACTGCCGGCGACGGCACGAAGGCAAAACCGTTCGCTACGCTGCAAAAGGTGGTGGACACAGTAATCGCAAATAACGACACCATGAGCGCATACACGATTTACGTGGATGGGACGCTCGAATGCGGCGACAGCACATATATCGGAAAGAACGGCATGGCGGACTTCTCCGCGCTCGCCCAAAATCTCACGCTCACAATAAAAGCGCTTTCCGGTACCGCCACGCTCGACGCGAACCAAAAGACCCGCGTTATATACGCAAAACCTGCAAGCGGCGCGCTCGACCTTACGCTCGAAAATCTCGTCATCACGGGCGGAAATGCCAGCATCGGCGGAGGAATATACAACAATGGTACAGTCACTATAACTAGCGGAACAATTTCTAGTTGCACGGCAACGTACTGTGGCGGCGGTGTGTACGTCGATTCGGGTGGAACATTCAAAATGTCGGGAACGGCGAAAATTACAGGGTGCACGGTGACCTCAATAGGCACAAGTGATGGCGGTGGCGGAATATATAACGAAGGCGGAAATGTCGAAATTGCGGGTGGAACAATCAGCGGTTGTACGGCAGGGCGTTCTGGCGGCGGAATCTGCGTCCACTCGAATGGAATACTCACGATGACAGGCGGATCAATCAGCGGAAACGGAAACACTGATATGACTTACGGCGGTGGGGTTTACGTCAATGGTGGAACGTTCACCATGACAAACGGAACAATTAGCGGAAACACAGCTCAAATGGGTGCTGGTGTCCGTCTTTACCAGACTTTTACAAAGTTCGACATGTCGGGCGGAGAAATCACTGGAAACACGGCGACGAAATATGGCGGCGGAGTTTACGTCAACCAGGGAACGTTCACAATAACAGGCGGAATAATAACAGGAAATATCGGCTCTGTCGGCGGTAAAGCCGGCGTTCAAAATAATGCTGTGTTCAACAACAATGGCGGCACAGTGCAAAGCGATTAGGCTTGCGGTGAATGCGACGTATGCGCAAGCCGCGTGAGCGGCGTGTCAAATAACTTCCACTCATGCAAACGCGCGTTTCTACTTTTCCGACTGCTCCACTGCCGCGCGTATGCGCAAGCCGCATGAGCGGCGTGTCAAATAATTTCCACCCATGCAAACGCGCGAAGCAACGCATGTGCGGAGTTTCAGGCGGACTTCATCCACCAACAGTTATTTCTATTTTTCTGCCTGCTCAACACTAGCGCGTATAAATTCCCTGAAAAGCGGGCCGGCTTTGTTCGGGCGGCTTTTGAATTCGGGGTGGAACTGCACGCCGAGCATCCACGGGTGTTCGGGCACTTCGCAGATTTCCACGAGGTCGCGCTCGGGATTCACGCCCGCGATGACAAGCCCTGCCTTCGCCAAATCGTCGCGATATTTGTTGTTGAACTCGTAGCGATGGCGATGACGCTCCCAAATGGTTTTCGCGCCATAAGCCTTTTCCGTGAGCGTGCCGCCGCCCACCGCGCATTCGAATTTTCCGAGCCGGAGCGTGCCGCCGAGTATTTTTCCGTTTTGGTCGCCCATCAAGTCGATCACGGGATGAGGCGTGTTCTTTTCGATTTCGGTGGAATTCGCGCCTGCCAAGCCAAGGACATTCCGCGCGTATTCAATCACGAGAATCTGCATTCCAAGGCAAATCCCGAAATACGGAATCTTTTTCGTCCGCGCAAATCTCGCCGCGCAAATCATTCCTTCGATTCCTCGGTCGCCGAAGCCGCCCGGAACGATTATTCCGTCGGCGGCGGAAAGCCGCGCGGCGCATGTCGCTTCGTCCGTCAAATCCTCGGATTTCACCCAGTCGATTTCCACTTCGGCTTCGTTGTGGATTCCGCCGTGCACGAGCGATTCCACAACGGAAAGATATGCGTCGTGAAGCTCGACGTATTTTCCGACGAGCGCGATTTTTACTTTGTGCTTGGGATTGTTGAAGCGCGTCACCATTTTCTTCCAGTCGTCAAGCTGGGAGGGGATTGTTTTCAGCCCGAGCACTTTGCAGACCGCGCCGCCCATTCCTTCTTCTTCCAATTGAAGCGGCACTTCGTAAATCGAGCGCGCGTTGAGATTCTGAATCACGCAGGAAGGCTCGACGTTGCAAAATGCCGCGAGGCGTTCGCGCGTGTTCGGGTCGATGGCGTGCTCCGTGCGAAGCATAATCACGTCGGGTTTGATTCCGAGTTCCTGCAATTCCTTCACGCTGTGCTGCGTGGGCTTTGTTTTCAGCTCGTGGGATTTTTTCATGTACGGAACGAGCGTAAGGTGAATGTAGCAGCAATTTTCTTCGCCCACTTTGTATTTCATTTGGCGGATGGCTTCCATGAAGGGAAGCGATTCGATGTCGCCCACAGTGCCGCCGATTTCAGTGATGATTATGTCCGCGCCGGTTTCTTCCGTGGAAAGCAGCATTCGCCGCAAGATTTCTTCGGTAATATTCGGGATGACTTGCACAGTGCCGCCGTGAAAGCCGCCCTCGCGCTCCTTGTTGAGAACGCTCAAATAGACGCGCCCGGCAGTCGTGTTGGAGCTTTGGCTCAAGGTCGCGTCGGTGAAACGCTCGTAGTGCCCCAAGTCCAAGTCCGTCTCCGCGCCGTCGTCCGTGACGAAAACCTCGCCGTGCTGGTAAGGATTCATCGTGCCGGGATCGATGTTGAGATACGGATCGAATTTTTGGTTGATGACCTTGTAGCCTCGGCTTTTGAGAATCAGCCCGAGCGATGCCGCCGCGATTCCCTTGCCCAAGCCGGAAACGACCCCGCCCGTGATAAAAATGTATTTCGTCATAATCCGCTCCCGAACTCGATTTGTTGTTATTTTGTCTGATGAAATTATAACAGATTCTCGCGATTTAGTCTATAAGATGATTTTCTGATGTACATAGATTTTGAATTCATTTAGGGCGTGCCCCGCCACAAAGCGGCGGGTCGGGCTATTCGCGGTTTCATTGCTCCACTTCGTTCCGCAACACGCCTACGGCGTGCCGCTACTATCCCTCACGCTAGCAAGCGTCGCAGTGCTACGCACTGCTTACCGAGTTTCTTCGAAAACTCGAGCAACTTTTGTGAAAACCACAAAAACTCGCGTAAATTTTATATAAAAAAATTCTCTTTACAAAAACTTTTTTTTACCGTAAAATAATATGTATAGAAAAATCGCGCGGGCTTTGCGATGCGCGGCACGGAGGAAAAAATGACGCAAACAAAAAAATCAATCTCTTTTAAACACAAAGCAATCCTCATAATGCTTGCCGCCGCGCTGCTTGCTTCGTGCGAAAACCTCATTTCTAGGACTCCGCAAGAAATTACGGGGGGGGGTACGGCGAGGTAGAAAATTCCGAAAGCGGATTGCTGACTGTCACCGCCCGCGTCTCAAACGGTTCTTCGCGCTATGCGATGCCTTCGATGCCCGCGCTCGTCTACGCCGCGCTGCTATATAAGGACGGCAATTCCATTGAAAATCCGGCGTCCACAAATTTCGTCCAAGGAACAGAAGCGACAGACGGCAAACTGAATTTTTCATTTCAAAAGCCCGATGACACGAGCGAGAAATTCACGCTCGAAATATTTGCGTTCAGGACGGACACAAGCGCGGCGGATTTTTCCAGAGAAAACGCGCTGCTTTCCGGAATCAAAGACAAGTGCACAATAAAAGACGACACAATCAATGTGGACGAGCCCATCGCGCTTGCGATTTCGTCTAGCAAGCCTGGCACTGTGAGCCTAAAAATAAATGTGCCCGAAGAATGCTCACTCACAGTCGATGATACTGCGCGTTTTATTGTTACGGGTACTTCACCCGATTTTATCATCACGCAAGCAGGTGATGGAATTTCCGCCGGCGCGTATCAATTAAAATTTACCGTAAAGAAAGGCGAAGAAAAAGAGGAAATCGTCCACATTTTTTCCGAATACATAAATGTCATCAATGGATTTTGCACCGACACGTGGAGCGGCTCGGAAAAAGGCGCGGCGAAGGATGTCGCGAACAGCATCGCAAAAACAGTATACGTGCGCGGCGCGGGCGGCTGGTACGACACAAATTCGCCTTACGATGACGGCGAAACAGCCACGGCGAGCGACACCAACTCGGGAAGTTTCCTTTCGCCGCTCGCAACAATTCAAAAAGCCGTGGACACAGTAATCGCGCGGAACGACGGCACGAGCGAATACACGATCTACGTTGACGGAAAGTTCACCGCCGCATCTTCAGCCGCGCTCGCAGATTTCAGCGATGTCTCGAAGCATTTGTCCGTAAAGATTGCGGGTCTTGACCCGTCAAGTCTTGACGAGTCAACAAAAGCGGTTATCGACGGAAACAATTCCGCTCGCGGCATTGTCGTGGGAAGCAGTAGCGCGCAAAAAGATGTGAATCTTGCGCTTGAAAATCTCGTCATCCAAAATACAAAGAACAGCGATCGCGGTGGCGGAATTACGCTTTATTGCACGGCGGGCAACTCGCACACGATAAAAAATTGCGTGATAAAAAATAACCATGCAGGCTACGGTTCTGCCATTTACAACGAATACGGTTTGTTGGATTTGCAAGGCTGTGTTATAAGCGGAAACACTACGGACACAAGCGGCACTGTCTACATTGGACGGGAGAGCGCGATTCTTACGATGAGCGATGTCAGCATTGAAAACAACAGCGCGAAAAATGGCGGCGGACTTTTCCTTGCATACGATGCCACCGCAAAAATTTCTGATGTGTCCGTTGTCATAAGAAATAATTCCATTGGTTCATCATCTCGAGGTGTCGGAATTTGCCTGTGGAATGGACGTCTTGAACTTTCGGGAAGCGCGAAAATTGATGATGTTGTTGGATTTCCAAACGAACGCGACAGCATTACCCATGAAGTTGTTGTTGCGGGCGATCTCACCGCCGCAAGCCCCGTCGCCACGATAACGCCTTCATCTTATTCTGCGGGCGAGAAGGTTTTGAGCGCAAACGATGCTACAACTATTCAGAACATTTGCGACAAATTCGCCATAACGCCGCAAGATGACGGCACGGGATGGAAAATCGCTCCGGACGGCGCGAACGGCGTGTTGGCAGAAATAGACACGATTTATCTTGATTACTATGGTAGCAACGCCAATTTGGGATTGACCGCAAGCGGCGCAGTGAACAGGCTCTCAAAGGCGATAGAATTGTATGACGCATACAACGCACAAAAAATCATGGTCTGTGCCAACTACGAACTTCGAAGCGATGAAAGCACTCTGCTCGACCGCGCAGGTAAGCGGAATTTGACGCTTGTTCGCTATGACGGCTCAAGCGACGTTCCAAGCAGCTTCACTGGAACCTTGCTTTCAATTTCTCAAGGAGACGTTGCAATCACGAACGTCACGCTTGATGGAAGCAAAGAAAAAGTTACTGCAGGCGGAGCTCTTCTGTATATCGGCGGCTCAAGCACAATCGTAACGCTCGGCGATGGCGCGATTTTATGCAACAATAAAAAAAAGGGAAATGGGAGCGGTGTTTACATAGATTCTGGCACATTTAGAATGACGGGCGGAACGGTCACTGAAAATGACACTGTCAGCGATAGAGGAGCAGGAGTCTATCTAGGCAGAGGTAGGTTTGAGATGAGCGGCGGCAAAATAATCGGAAATACGGTAACAACTTCTCATTATGAGGGTGGCGGAGTGTATATAAATGATGGCACATTCGAAATGAGCGGAGGCGAAATCAGCGGCAACGAGGCGTATCGTGGCGGTGGAGTGTATATTAATGGTTCATGCACTTTTAATATGACCGACGGAAAAATCACCGGCAACATCGCGACCAATTTGGGTGGCGGTGATTTTACGATGGAAGGCGGCGAAATAACGGGCAACAATGCGCCTTCCAGTAACGGCGTTTATATAGATACAGAAGAAGGCGCAACATTCACAAACACCGGCGGCACGGTACAAGCGGACTAGAGGCGCGGAATCATAATGCCAGGCAGTGCGGGGTAGAATCCCGTGTAGCACGGAAGCCTAATGTAGGACTTCACGGAAGCATAATCCCATGCCACGCCCCCAAAGTATGTATCGACGCTTGCTTGAAGTGTCTGTAGACACGTCCTTTAGAAGCAAATGACGACGCACATTTGAAGCGCATATAGGCTTTAAAACTTCGCATAATCTGCAATAATTTTCGCCGTGTTCTCGATTCCGGCGGCCGCGCTGTTTATCAGCAGGTCGTAATTCTCGCGCTCGCCCCAAGTGTACTCGGTGAACGTGTTGTAATGATTCGCGCGGCGCTTGTTGATTTGTGCGATGAATTTTTTCGCGTCCTTTTCGGGCGTGTTGAACGCTTTTATGGCGCGTTCGATTTTCGCCGCTTCGTCCGCGTAGATGAAAACATTCAAAATGTCGTTGTCGTCGAATTCGTCGGAAACGCGCAAAACGTAGTCGGCGCAACGCCCCACGATGACGCACGGCGCATCTTTCGCGATTTTCAAAATCACTTTTCGCTGCGCATTGAAAATCTGATCGACCAAAGGCAGAGTGTTGGGAGCGGCTGCATTGTTGTAGTTGACCGAAGAATAATGCGAGCCGAACATCATATTGTAAACCCAAACGCTCGAAAGGCTTTGCTCGCTTTTTTCGATGAAGTGCGGAGAAAGCCCGCTCTCTTCCGCCGCCATGTCGATGAGCTGCTTGTCAAAAAATTTGTAGCCCAATTCTTTTGCGACAAGCTCGCCCACAAGATGGCCGCCGCTTCCGAACTCGCGACTTATCGTGATGATTTTTTTCATAATTTTCCTCCGCGTTTATGCGCATTGCGATTTTTCGCCTTGCTATAAAATTCCTTGTTTTCAATAAAACAATTCCGCTTCAAATGAAGTGAAATCTTTCGTCTTGCCGACCAAAACAATTCGCGAATTTTCCGAATCGATTTTTCCATAAACAAAAAGCTCGTCGCCAAGCACGACTTCCTTTGAATAATTCAAGCGCAAGTCGCGAATCTGCTTTCCCTGAAATTCTGCGGGCAAGGCGTCTTCCACGAAAGCGGCATAGCGCGAATTCGTCGTGTGCCCGTTTGCGTCGATGTCGGAGAATTTTATTTTCCGCGAATCCAAAAGTTCAAAGCCGCTTTCATCGACGGAAATTTTCGCCGGCTTGAGACAATCCATTTCAGTTTGAATGGTGGGCGAGGGGCGCAATGTGAAATTTTTTACAGGCATGATTTTTCGGTTGTTCAAATCCATCACAAGCCAAGTCGATTTCGCGCTTACAAGAATTTCGCCTTGCGAATCCAAGATTTTATAGCATCGAACAAGTTGCAACGCTTCGGACTTTTCCTCCCAAGTCGCGATTTCGACGACTTGATTTTCCTCGGGCATTTTGTGGATGCGGAACGAATTGCGCGAGACCAAAATCGCGATTCCGTGTTCCGCCAAAAATTCGCGCGACATTCCGCGCTCGCGATAATCTTCCACAGCAATGTCCGCCGACATTTTTAAAAGTTCGTGCAGGCTCAAAACTTTGTTCGCGCTCGCCGCCGCAAAATAAATCCGCCTTTGCGAATGAAATACGCCGTCTTCATCGCGCCATTCTTTGTATTCCATTTTTTCCCTCTAAAATTAGACAAGAAATTCCGCTTTAAGTTGCAGAAAAAAACTTGCGAAAATTTTCTAAATGCTTCAATGCATTTTTTTACCTGCATTTTAAGGACGCGAATTTCTTTGCTTGGGCGCGGGAGCGCGCCTTCGGGCGTTCGGTTCGTGATGCCGCGGCGAATGATGGGAGTCCATTTTTCTTGGAGCAGGACCGTGGTCGTATCGCTTGTGATGCTTTGGCGGCGGCGGATTGTGCGCGGTTCGGATAGGCGGCAAAATGTATGTCTTTGAATCAAGCTCGTAAGTTCCGCGCGGACAAATCACAATTTGCAAATGCTTTCCGTCAATCGAATAAACTGCTTCGCAAGAATCGCAATCTCCAAACCTGCACGAAATGAGAATAGAATCTTCGAAATACAAGCCTTTGCCGTTGTTTTCCAAGGGTTCGCCCGAAACGTCGATTTCCGTGCCAGTTTTGTTGATGACGGAAATCCTTCCGAAAACTTTTCCGTCCAAATCGCGCGCGCCGCTTTCGAAATGCCAAAATCTTTCCGAAAAACCGAGCGCGCAGATTGCGCCGAAAATCGCAAAAATCAAAATTGCTTTTTTCATGTTTTCTCCTAAAATTCAAACGGGTTACAAAAAATAAACAGCGCAATGTAAAATAAGTTTCACAAAAAAAAGCCGCGCATTCGCGCGGCTTTTTGCGACTTAAAATTAAACAAGTCCTTGGGCGATCATTGCTTCGGCGACTTTTACGAAGCCTGCGATGTTCGCGCCGGCGACATAGTCGGTTTTTCCGGCTTTCGTTTTGAGACCGAATTTTTTCGCGGTGTTGAATGCGTTGTCGTGAATGTTCTTCATGATTCCGTCAAGCCTTC
Source organism: uncultured Treponema sp. (assembly GCA_947178095.1). GTDB lineage: Bacteria > Spirochaetota > Spirochaetia > Treponematales > Treponemataceae > Treponema_D. Next base: position 4,675 of record CAMWWZ010000066.1, on the reverse strand, counting down.
CGTCCACTTCTTCAAAGCTCCATGAAAGACGCTCGCTGTTCTGGCTCATTTCCAAGCCGCTCACAGAAACGCCGCCCGCGTTGGACGCTTTTCCGGGAGCGAACAAAACGCCAGCATCCTGGAATTTTTTTGTGGCTTCGATCGTGCTCGGCATGTTCGCGCCTTCCGCCACCAATTTCACGCCGTTCTTGATGAGCGCGTCCGCGTCGCTTCCGACAAGCTCGTTTTGCGTGGCGCAAGGGAACGCGCAGTCAACCTTGATTCCCCACGGCTTTGCTTTCGGCGTGAATTTCGCCTTGGGATATTTTTTGACGTACTCGTCGATTCGCTTGTGCGCCTCGCGGAATTTTTTGACGTAATCCAATTTCTTTTGGTCGATTCCATCCGCGTCGTAAATGAATCCGCTCGAATCGCTCATAGTCACGACTTTCGCGCCAAACTGAATCAATTTTTCCACGGCGTATTGGGCGACGTTTCCGTCTCCGCTCACCGAGCAGACTTTGCCTTTGAGCGTGTCGCCTTCTTTGGCAAGCATTTCGCGCGCAAAATAAATGAGTCCGTAGCCAGTGGCTTCCGTGCGGGCAAGGCTTCCGCCAAACTGCAAGCCTTTTCCTGTGAGAACGCCTGTGAACTCGTTGCGAAGCCGCTTGTACTGTCCGAAAAGATAGGCGACTTCTCGTCCGCCCACGCCTTTGTCGCCTGCGGGAACGTCCGTGTCAGGTCCGATGTGTCGCTGCAATTCCGTCATGAACGACTGGCAAAAGCGCATCACTTCTGCGTCGCTTTTTCCGTGCGGGTCAAAATCGCTTCCGCCTTTTCCGCCGCCCATCGGCAGCGTCGTGAGGCTGTTTTTGAGAACTTGCTCGAATCCCAAAAATTTCAAGACCGAAAGGTTCACTTCCGGGCTGAAACGCAATCCGCCTTTGTACGGTCCAATTGCGCTGTTGAACTGAACGCGATAGCCGCGATTTACATGCGGCTTTCCTTTGTCGTCCGTCCACGGCACGCGGAACATAATCACGCGCTCAGGTTCGACCATTCGTTCCAAGACCGCCGCGCCTTCCAGCTGCTTTTGCATTTTCGCCACGACAGGATCGAGCGTGGTGAGAACTTCTTCCACGGCCTGAAGGAATTCAGGCTCGTTGGCGTTTTTCTGTTGGACTTCCGTCCAAATCCGCTTCACATATTCGTTTTGCATTTTCAAATTCTCCTAATTTTCTATTGTAGCACACAGTTTTTTTTTTTTCAATATTTTTGATATTTTATTTGATAAAATCTGTTTTGCGTGTTATAATAAAAAAATGAGTACAAATATTGACGATTTGCTTGCCAGCGTGATAGATGAATCTCCGATGCCTTCAAAAAGTTTTGAAGAAATGATTTTGGAGCAATCCGTAAGTTCGACAAAAACATCATCGGGGCCAGTTCCTGAAGTCGATTTGAGCATCAAGGAATTCAAGCCGATTGAAAAAGTTTTTCTCGACGAGCCTGCGAATTATTTTGACGATGCGTCATATTACAAGACTGCGATCGCGGGCGAAGGCCAGGCTTCGAATCGGCTTCACGCGGTGCTTTCAAAATATCTTTCGTGCCAAGACATCAAGGACAAAATGGTTTACCGACAGCAAGTCATAATGGCTTATTGGGAAGTGATTCGTTCAGTCGCTCCGAAAAGCGCGAACAAAAATTTTCCGATGCCAAAGCGCATGCTCTTGCGATTCGCCATTTTGCTGCCCTCGCTTTTTCGCCCCGAGCATCGTGAGCTTTTTTCAAAAAGCATTTTGGAAAACAATACCGGCGAGCCGGTTTTTTATCTCGACGAATGGTTCAAATATATTGCGCAAGGAAAAATCAAGCCTTCCACCACGGACGAAGTTCGCCAAAAAAAAGGCACGGGCAGCGCGGAGGAAGAGCAAGTCAGATTGCAGCAAATGCAAAGCAAGAATTCCGGCAAGCTTCAGACTTCGGAAAATGCCTTGAACATGGCGGAAAGCAGGCGTTCTTCGCTTGAAACTGAATTGCAAAGAAAGGTCGATGAAATCAGCCGGCACGAAACTGTCGCAGGTCTTGAGCCGCACAGACAAGGGCTTACGGAAGGGCAGAAAAAACTGTTCGCCGAAATGACGACGCTTCTTCGCGAGCTTTCCAAAAACGACAAGGAGCTTTCCAAAGCCCTCGATGATTTCCGGGAAGCGAAAGGTGTCTATGAATCTGTGGAAGAGAAAATCGCCGCGGGCCCTGAAATCACTGGCGCGAACGCCGAGGACATAAATCAGGAATTCGAGACGATTCGCCAAATGGCAAAAATGACTTGCGGCCGCCAGGGAAATCAATTCCCGATTTTTACGCGCGACTTTTTTCATTGCATGCCGCAGTCAACTGGCTTCCGCGAAAACGTCCTCCAAACGCTCGCTTGGGTGGAATCCATCGATCCGAACGCTTTTGTGCGCATCCACAAAAACACGCCGAATCGAATCGTGCCTTTTGTGGTTTTGCTTCCCACTTACGGCGACTTCGGATTTTGTTGGGAACCTTTCGATCGCTACAACCGCGTCACGAGCCGAGGCCGAATCGTTGTGCCGATGTATCCGCGCGATTTGAAAATTGCCGTGCTGATGGCTGTCGCCGATTTGCGCTGGCAAGTCGCGAAGGAAAAAGCCTCGTTCTATTGGATGGAAGAAGGCTTGACCGGACAATATTACGAATGGATTATCGAAAAGCAAAAACTCAAGGGCGACATCAAGCAATATTTCATTCAGGATTACATCTTGTGGATGACGAAAGAAAGCGAAGGCGTTCAGCGGCTGGACAAAGAAGTTCGCGGAATTTTTTGGCGCAATATGCCGTTTCCGCAGGCGCTCAAAGATGACTTGCGCACGCGAAGTTTGGTTTACGACGAGCTTTGCAAAAAAGATGCCAACCGCGCGATGAGCGACGGATATTGAGCAGTGAATGATTTATAATGAATAGTGAATATTTTTTTTGAAGCCATTTGTGTGCTTGTCTTCGCGAGTTTTTGTTTAATCTTTGGTTTGCACAAAAACTCGGTAAGCAAGGCGCAAGACTTGCGACCAGAGGCTATTTCCAAAGGATGCGGAAATTCTCGTTCCGCATCGCAGGTGCGGCGCATTTTCATTCTCCGAAAATCTCGCGGCGATGCTTTGCGCCGAGTGCCTCCAAATTTTTTTTGAGCGAAGCCTCGTCGAACGCCGCGCAGTTTTCTGCGCCAGAAAATTCTTTCAAGTCAATCAAAAATCTGTTCATCGAAAAATGCTGGTAGACAAAAACGCGCTCCCATGCCTTGCAGTTTTCCGCGCCGCAATTTTTTTCGCCACGATATTCTTCCAAAAGCGCGTCGCGGTACGGAACAAAAATTCCTTTCGGCTTGAGTTCCGCGTAGCCTACAAGCCACAATTCGCACAAATTTTTTTTGTCCGACTGCGCCGAAGCGAGCAAGGCTTTGTGCAATTGCGCGGTTTTTTGCGCGAGCCAAATTTGGCTTTGCAAAATTAGCCTAGCAATGCGCTCGGAATTCTTTGCCAAAAATTTCAAGTGCGAAGTTTTCGCCGTGTGAATCGGAGTTTTGTTCAATATAATTGCGTTTTTGCGAAACTGAATTCCAAGCGCGGGATTTTTTCGAAAAAATCCTTCGGCGATTTTTCCTGATTGTCCCACCAAATAGCGATTGTTTTTTTCGAGCTGCTCGTCCTTGCCGGGATTGTCGCCAATCACGATCAGGCGGATTTCGTCATCGCGCGTGATTTCGTCAAGCGCGCGGTTGTAGACGACCGGCGTTTGCACGGGATAAGGCGGCGTGTCTTTTTGCGATGCGAATTTTTGCAATGGAACAAGTTCCGCGCAAAACGCGCTCCATTCGTCGCACTTGGCTTTGTATTCTTCGCGAAAATTTTTTATTGCATTGAATTGCGCTTCGTTCATAATTCAAAACTTATACAAAAGCGGCGTTCGTTCGCTGGACTTTTGTAAAAAGCAATTTCAATTATAGCGCGATGCATTGCCGGAGGTCAAGAAAAAAAATTATTTAAATTCGAAAAATGTTTTCCGCGCGCGGGGCACGCCCATATCATAACGACGCAATTCGTTTTGCGCACTTGACTTTGTTTTGATTTTCGTGCATAATTTGGTATGCGCTTGGAAAAACGCCGGAATCCGCGCTTTGAAGTTTTGGGGCGCGTTCATTGCAAAGAACTTTCTCCTCTCAGCGGCAGTTTGCTCGATGTGAGTTTGCATGGTTGTAAAATATTTTATAACCTGCCCGTGACTGTCCGCCTTGAAGATGAATATGAAGTTGCGCTTCAGATTTCGGACAGTGAGGATGATTCCATCACTTTGATTTGCTGTCCAGTTTGGGTGAACGAAGACAGCGGAAAAACCGCCGTGGGAATGTCCGTTTTGCGTTCGCCTGATTCCGAAAAATTCACAAAATATGTTTCGCGCCTGGACAAGAATTTCGGCGACGAAAAAAAATCACAAAATCAAATCGTAGATTCTCAATGCCAGCTTCTGTAGAAAAAATTTCGGGGCGCGCGCTTTTGCCGTTCGAGGGCGCGGAAAATTTTCTAAAATCCGAACTTGCCGAAAGATTGAAAATCGATTTGCCTTGCGAAAATTTTGGCGAGCTGATTTATTTTAAAAATTTTCCAGAAAATTCTGC
>CAMWWZ010000065.1 GCA_947178095.1 uncultured Treponema sp. | reverse complement strand
CCTGTAAAATGGCTCAACACATAGTCGGCGATGTCCCTGTCTGCGGGCTTTGTGATGCCGAACCTGAGTCGCCAAAAATCCGCCGTTCCAAGCGCGGCTTTCGTCGAGCGAAGACCGTTGTGCCCTGCGAGCCCGCCCGACCATTTTAGGCTGAATGTGCCGAGTGGCAATTCCAGTTCGTCGTGCAAGACCAAAATTTCTTGGGGCTGTATTTTAAAAAACGAGGCGAGCGCGCCAATCGATTCTCCCGACAAATTCATAAAAGTAAGCGGCTTTAAAAAATAAATTTTTTCGGGCGGATTTTTCGGCAAGACCAATTCGCCTTGGGAATTCAGGATTGCAGGAAAATTGTCTTTCGCGATTTTTGCAAAATCAGTAAAATCCAAAACTGCGTATTCGCCTTTGAATTTTTGCTGCCAATTCAATTGACTGTAAAAAGGCAGGCTTCGCGCGAATTGCCAAGCCGCATTGTGCCGAGTCCTTTCATATTGTGCGCCGCAATTTCCTAAAAAAGCCGCAAGACGAATCATGCGAAAATTATAGCAGAAAAATATGAAAATGTGAAGCCGTAGTTTTTTTACTCAATGCAAATGCCGAATCAAATCCTCTGCGCGCTCTTGAGCTTTTTCAGGCAATGGTGGAACGCCGGAATCAAAAAGCAGTCCGCCAAAACCCACGCGGCAGGGCTTCCGAAAACCGCGCCGTATATTCCGAAAAGCGGCACGGCGAATATTCCCATCACAGTGCGCGCGACCATTTCCGCAAGCCCGGAGAACATCGAGAACGCGGAAAATCCCATTCCCTGAATCATAAAGCGGTAAATGTTCACGGCGGCGAGCGTGATGTAGAATCCGACATTCGCAAGAAGGAAAATGTATGTTTCGTTCAAAATCTTTTCGCTCGGCTCTTCCAAAAATATGTAGACGAAATTCTTTCCGAAGAAAAAAATCGTTGCGAACGCCACAAGGCTGTACGCCGCCGAAATCAGCATGCAGTCGCGAACGCCGTGCGCGAGGCGGTCGTACTTTGCGGCTCCCGTGTTCTGCCCGCCGTATGTCGCCATTGTAAGCCCGAAAGCGTCGAACACGCTTGCAAAAAGCATGTGGATTTTCATTCCTGCGGCGATCGCAGCCACCGTGGAAGGTCCAAGCCCGTTCACCGAAGACTGCAAGATTACGCTTCCAATCGCCGTGATCGAATATTGCAGTCCCATCGGAATTCCGAATCGGCACAGCTCAACGCAATGTTTTTTCGCGATGACTTTTTCTTCACGGCTCATTTTTAAAATCGAGAATTTTTTCATCAAAAAGACAAGGCTCACGAAGCCCGGCAAGGCCTGCGAAATCACCGTCGCCAAAGCCGCGCCCGCCACTCCCATCGAGCAGGCTCGGATGAAAAACAAGTCCAGCACGATGTTCAGAATTGAAGACGCGACCAAAAAATAAAGCGGCGTTTTGCTGTCGCCAAGCGAGCGCATTAAATTCGCGATGAAATTATACAGGAACAAAAACGGAATTCCAAAGAAAATAATCCGCAAGTATGAAACGGCATTGTCCAAAATCGGCTCCGGCGTTTTCATCAGAACGAGAATCGGGCGGCAGAGAATCGCAGTTCCCACGGTGAACACGACGGAAAATGCCGCGCACAAAAACGCGGCGTTCCAAACATAGGTTCGCATGAGGGGAAAATTTTTCGCGCCGAATTTCTGCGCGATCGGAAGCGTGAATCCACCGGCAACGCCGTTACAAAATCCGAGCAGCAAAAAGCAGACGCTTCCTGTGCAGCCCACCGCCGCGAGCGCGTCAGGGCCAAGCGCGCGCCCGACGATTGCAGTGTCAACGATGTTGTAGAATTGCTGGAAAAGCAATCCCAAAAGGACGCTCACCGAAAAGTTGATTATAAGCGCGAGCGGCTTTCCTTCCGTCAAATCTTTTGTCATATCGCTATCGTTATAATGAATTCAAAAAAATATTTCAAGTGGTGATTTGTGCGTATAGCACATTCGCACGAAAAAATGTATAATGATTATTTGATAAGGAGTTTTAGATGAAAAGAAAAATATTGTTGCTCATTCCTTTGTGCGCAGTTTTGATTTTTGCGGGATATATGTTGGTTCAAAAAATGTATGAGATGCTTATTTTTGCCGCGCTGTCCGAATGCAATCTTCCGCAAGAAAAAAAGTTTGAAATTGAAAAAATGAAAATTGACGGCTGCAAAGTTTGGGAAATGAAAAACGTCTATGAAAACAACGGCGACTATTGGTTTGAAGAAATGCAAGACGGGAAGAAAATTGTCAACAGATTTTATATGGTCAACAAAGAAGTAAAGGATGTCGATGATTTTGCCGCAACGTTTATGTCATTGATGAAGGAGGGATTCTCGTCTGATGAAATCGTAATCAAGTATTTTATTTATCGCGAAAGCAAAACGCTCCCTAAATATTGGATGCCCGTTTGGAGCAGACGTTGCATCGATGCATTGTTCATGCATGAAGATGATTTGTTGTTCACCATAACGACCGATGCCGATAAAAATATTTTGAATGTCGATATTTCATCGTCGAAAAATACGCCATCTGACAAAGTTTCCAATTTTTAGATTTTTTGTTTCAAGGAGAAAAGAATGTTTGAAGACGAAATTACGGAATTGCAGGCGGACATGATAGACATCTGCAACGAGTATTCCTGCGGAGTCGCCGAAAAGATTTTTATCATCGCGTCATGCGAAAAAGAGGTGAACTCGGATTGTTTCTATGTCATCAATGACAAAATCTTTGAACGCCATAAAATCAACACTTCTGAGGCAAAAGCCAATTTCGACGTTTCGGCTGCTTGCCAAAAACAAATGCTGAACATTTTAAAAGAGGATGTGAAAAAAATAAAATCAGTCTGCGACAAGTACGAACAGCCGATGTTCACGGAAATGCGCCTTGTATACGAGCCGAAGACAAAAAAGTTCAACGCGAAATACAAATACGAGCCGCAGCTCACAGACGGCAAGGAACTGCCGGATATTGTAAACGAATGGTTCGAAGAAGAGAAGTCCGAAATCGGCGGCAGGTCTTGGGGCTTCGTGCTTGCTGTGATCGTGCTCATTCTTTTGGGGCTTATTATGCTTGTGTGCAAGGCGGTAAAAACATTGGTGCGCAGGATAAAACGCCGCCTGCGAAAGGAGAAAAAAACATTCGAGGAAGAATTGTCCGCATTGCAGACGGACATGGTGGACATCTGCAACGAGTATTCGCAAGGATTTGCCAACAAGATATTCATTTATGTTACTTATGAAAACGAACTGCTATATGCGATGCATTTTTATAGCATCAATAATAAACTCTTAAAGCCCGCCAAGTTAAATGAATCTGAACTTGACATAGTTTTTGTGGTGACAGAAGATTACCAAAAACAAGTTTTGGACATCCTGAACGAAGATGTGAAAAAAATAAAATCACTCTGCGAGAAATACAGCCGGCCGATGTTCACGGAAATGCGCCTTGTATACGAGCCGAAGACAAAGAAATTCGACGCGGAATACAAATATGATCCGCAGTTCGCCGATGACATGGCATTGGCGGATATTTTAAGCGCATGGTTCGAGGAAGAAAATGCGAAGTTGAGGAGCGGAATGAAATATTATGAAATAGGCAGAGGCGGAGAAGGAACAAAATATCCTGAACCAAAACTCTTTGGCGAATGGGCAGAAGAAAGGCTGTATGCTAATGAATGGAGAAACAGGAATCTAGCGTTGCCCGTAACGATGTCCGTCAAAAACAGATACAGTCCTGGGAACTATCCGCTGGCGGATTCAGCTTTGGTGTCGTACAAATTTTTAGGCGTAATCAAAAAACTCAACAGTGACTATGAAGCACTTCCGACCCAGATGTATTACAAAGAAAAAGAGCCGATTTGGGGAATCTACTATTCCATGATTTTCCCGGAATACGAAGTTCTGAATCTCGAAAAATCTGAGTACGATACCGGCCCATTCGGAGATGATGTTTGCATGATTGACAAAATTGTTTTGTCAAAAGAAAAACTTTCTCATGTGTACGCTGAAAACAATATATTCGCCTTAAAAGAAGAGTCCGTAATCATACTCTGCACCGAGACCGCAAAGAACATGATAGAAGCCGCCGGCATAAAAGACGTGAGTTTTACGGAAGTTCCCGTCGAGTGAAAATGGAATAAACGAAAAGGAGTTTCCTTGACTATGAAAAAAGCAATAGTTTTTTTGTTGTCATTGTTTGCGCCGCTTTATGTTTCCGCTCAGGCAGAGTTCTTGCGATATTATGACATAGAAAACGTCGCCTCCGAAAAACTGGAATATCGTGACGGCTTTTTGATGGAAGATGAAATTGACAATGGCGACTACGAAACGTGCAGGATTTTCTTTTGCGGCGATTTTTCTTTTTCGTATTATTATGCCAAGAAAAACGGAAACGAAAATGCCATAAAAATCAACGGCCAAACATTCGTTACGGGAAATGAAATGTGCCAGGAATTCGACGCCTATAGGATTCGGGACGGAGGAAAAACGTATTTTGTTTTGGCAGGATATGCAGCGGCAGCGCGGTTTGTCCGTTTTTTCTATATATTTGACATTACCGACACGAATGCCGTTCGCTTTTACAAAATGGTTTCCGACCTGTTCTTTGTGTATCAAAGAGATGAGGATTTTTTAGGACGCTATAAGAATCAATTGTGTTTTTTTGCGGTAACGGACAGGTGGATGGCCAGCTTGCGTAAAAAAGATGACGGCATTCCGAATTATTACATTGCTCCATATTTTATTGATGGCGGCGAACTGAAAGAATTTGCGGAAGGACGTAAACAATATCGCGTTTATTTCGATTTTGATTTTAGTGGCGGCAAAGGCGTTCGCAATATCACGCAGGATTTTGAGAAGTGAAGGGCAGTGGGGCTTTGGCACAAAGCTTCGCGGCTTGAACATTCCCTCCGCTTTTTATTATGCACGCTTGCAACTCATTCCTTTATGAACGATTTGTCCGTTTCGGGAATTCCATTTTCATCGGAAACATAGCGTTCCACTTTCATCCGCAAATCGTATTTTTCCCGAAGCGCCATTATCTTTGCCATCATCGGCGAGGCATGGTGCGCGTTAATAGCTTTTTGATCTTTCCAGCTGTCAATCAAAAGCACGGTTTCGTCATCTTCCATCGGAAAAAAATACTCATACTTGAGATTTCCGTTTTCCGCGCGAATGTCCCTCACGACGCCGCTTGAGACCATTTCTTCCGCAAATTTCCTGGCATTTCCATTGACGCCGCCATAGTAAATGTTCACCGTAATCGCCATTTTTTTTCTCCCTTAATTTTTCATACCGCTTCGCAATTAAATGAAAAGCGGAAATTGATTTTGCTTTCAAAATCCGCCGACTTCCTGAATGTAAAAATCCAAAAGTTCGTATATCCAATCCCGGAGCGTTGAAAATCGAAATCCCAACGCTTTCGCCTTTTCAGTATTTATGCTGTATTCAGGCTCTCCGTTATACGGCGCGCGCTCGCCGCTTTCTTTTATGACGGCATTTGTTCCTGTCTTTTTTTCGACATACGAAATTATTTCTCGTATGGAAATCGTTCCCTGCGCGCTTCCGTTAAATGCGCCTTTGATATTTTTGTCGGCCAAAAAAGCCAAAAACTTTCCGGCTTCATCGGAATGGACAAATCCCATCTGGCAATCCAAATTGTCGATGCTCATCGGAACTGATTTCACCGTATGTTCCACATACCAAAGCAGCCTTTTTGTATAATCGTCTTTTCCGATTACAAAAGGATATCTTGCCGCGATCCAATTTCTGTCGGAATATTTTTGCCACAAAGCGCGCTCCGCCTGTCTCTTTGCCTCGTCATAGGGAAAGTCTTTTCTTTCGCACCACACAAGTTTTTTTCCCGCGCCGTCAAAATCAGATTCCACGGTGTCAATGTGCTTTGGCTCGTAAACCGCGGTGCTTGACATGAAAATATATTTTTCGCAAGTCACGGCTTCCATCGTGCGCCTTATGTCATTCGAGCAATAGGCGATGTTGTCAATCGCGACATCGTAACGCAGTCCGCGAAAAGCGTTTTTCATTCCCGCTTCGTCCGTCCTGTCAACGACGATGCGCCGCACGCTGTCTCCGTATTCATCGGAAGACTTTCCCCTTGTGGCGATTGTTACGTCATGCCGCCTTGCCAAAAGCTCTCTCACCATGTGAATGCCGAAAAATCTTGTGCCGCCGATTACAAGGATTTTCATCGTTTTAGGATTCCCATTGATTCACCTTTCAAAAGGCTTGTTGAACGAGCCGATTTCAATCAGGTTTCCTTCGGGGTCTGCAATGTAGCAAGTCCTTTGACCCCAAGGTTCGGTCGTCGGTTCCATCACGGAGACCGCTCCTTTTTCTATCGCCTTTTTGTATTCCAAATCCACTTCTTCGAACGTATCGACATAAAGCGCGAGTTCCGAATGGCCGTTCAGTCCTTTTACGTATTCATATTTTTTGCCCGTCATTTTCTCAAAGTCTTTTCTGCCATAAAGCAGGAACAGTGTTCCGTCTTTGATCAAATACACGTTCGAAGTGTCCTCGTCCTCCTTGATTTCAAAACCAAGCACGTCTCTGTAAAAACGAATCATCGCGCCCATGTCATTCACAAACAGTCCAAAACCATCCAGTCTCATAGAAAACTCCTTATTCACATCGGCTCTTTTTGTGCGAGCGATTTTTCCATTTCATCATACACAAGAATGTCGCCGTTGTCCACTTCTTTTCGGCAAGTTCCTTTTTCCTTGTAACCGCGCTTTATGTACATTTCCTTTGCCGCAAGCGAAGTGTCTATATGCGCATGGCTGTAATTTTCCGCGATTTTATCTTCCGCAAAATCCATGAGACGACTTCCAAAGCCCTGCGACTGAAACTCCGGCAGCACAAACAGCCGGAATACGCCATCTTCTTTTATGGTCACAGTTCCGACAAAATATCCGCCATCTTCCAAAAGCCACACGCATCCGTTTTCGATGTCATCCAAAACGGAATTCGCATTGTGGTGTTGGAGAAAAAAATCGACCACGCCTTTCGCATAATATCTCGGATAAATTTTTGATATGGTCTCTCGTGCAATTTGCAAAACTGTTTCCAAGTCTGCATTTTTTGCAAGACGTATCATTTAAAAACTACTCGAACGAATTTCTTTTTGCCCGCCCTCAAGACAAGCTCTCCGTCTCCGTCCAAGTCGCTCGCCGAAAACACGCGCTTCACGTCCGAAAAAGTCTTTCCGTTCACAGCCGCGCCATTTTGCAAAATAAGGCGGCGGACATCGCTTTTTGTCGCGCCCAAGCCCGCTTCGAAAAACAAGTCGATCGCGCCCTTTCCCGCATCGAGCTCCGCGCGCGAAGATTCAAACGTCGGCATATTTTTCTTGCTTCCCTCTCCGCTGAAAGCGGCAAGCGCGCCCGAGACCGCCTTTTCCGCTTCCTCTGCGCCGTGAATGTCCTTTACCACTTCGAACGCGAGTGCCTTTTGCGCGATTCTCTTTTCGGGAGAATCTTTATGAAGTGATTCGATTTCCTCGATTTTTTCGCGCGGAAGGAAAGTGAGGACTTTTAGATATTCGAAAACCTTTTCGTCGTCCGAATTGTACAAGTACTGATAGATTTGATACGGCGAAGTCTTTTCCTTGTCGAGCCAAAGCGCGTTGCCTTCGCTCTTTCCGAATTTTTTTCCGGTCGAATCCACGACAAGCGGCATCGTAAATGCGTAGGCCGTCTTTCCGAGCATCTTTCGGATGAGATCGACTCCTGTCGTTATGTTGCCCCATTGGTCGCTTCCCGCCACTTGCATTATGCAATTTTTTTCGCGGAAAAGGTGAACGAAGTCGTAGCCCTGCATCAGCATGTACGAAAATTCCGCGAACGTGATTCCAGTGTCAAGCCTTCGGCGGATTATGTCCTTGTCGAGCATGTAGTTCACGTTGATGTATTTTCCCACGTCGCGCAAGAATTCGATGAACGTAAAGTCCCGAGTCCAGTCGTAGTTGTCAACGAGTTCCGCCTTGCCTTCCAAAAGCGAATCGACTTGCGCGCGGATTTTCTTTATGTTTTCCTCAAGGACTTTCGTGTCGATGATTTCGCGCTCCGCGCTCGGACGGGGATCGCCGATTCTTCCTGTCGCGCCTCCGCAAAGCAAAATCGGGTGATGCCCTGCCTCGGCAAGGCGTTTCGCCATGCAAAGAGACGTGTAGTGCCCCAAATGCAGGCTGTCGGCGGTGGGATCCGTGCCCCAGTAAAAAGTAAAAGGTTCGCCGTCAAGGATTCTTTTCAATTCGGACTCTTCGCCCGCCACGTCCTTTATGAGCGTGCGCCATTTCAAGTCTTCGTACAAACTCATTTTTTTCCTCGCGAATATTCTAGCAAAAAACGCCTCTTTGCGCAAGGGGAACGCCGCGCGGAAATGGCACAGAAGCATCCTTGCCCAATGCCGCGAAATGTGCTACAATATTTCTATGAGCTACGGATATTTTCGAGCGGCGGCTGCGAGCGTGGAACTCAAAGTTTGCGACACGGCTTTCAATTCAGAAAAAATCATCACGGCGGCGCACGAGGCGGCATCGCAAGGCGCGGACATTCTCGTTCTGCCGGAACTTTCCATAACGGGCTACACTTGCGGCGACCTTTTTTTTCAGGAAACGCTTTTGCAAAACGCGCTTTCCGCGCTCGCCTTCATCGCGAAGGAAACATCTTCCCTTCAAACGATAATCGCCGTAGGGCTTCCCGTGAAAAAAAGCGGCTCACTTTACAATGCGGCGGCGATTTTGCACAAGGGCGAGATTCTCGCGCTCGTTCCAAAGACGTACATTCCGAATCACGGCGAATTCTACGAGGCAAGGCATTTCGCTTCGTCGAAGAATTTGCGCGGAGCGAGTTCAGGCGAGACGATTTTCATTTCGCAGAAATTTCCCGAAGTTCCTTTCGGAACTGACATTCTTATTTGTGCCGAAAATCTTCCAGGCGTAAAAATCGCGTTCGAGATTTGCGAGGACTTGTGGACTGCGACTCCGCCTTCGACAAGCCACGCTTTGGCAGGCGCGACGATAATCGCGAACCTTTCCGCGAGCAACGAGACAATCGGCAAGGCGGAATACAGGCGGCTTTTGGTGAAAAGCACGTCGGCGCGGAATTTCTGCGCGTACATCTATGCGAACAGCGGACGCGACGAATCAACGCAGGACATGGTCTTCGCGGGACACAACTTGATTTCGGAAAACGGAAAGATTCTTGCGGAAAGCACGCCGTTCGAAAACCGAATGATTTTCGCGGACATCGACGTTTCGCTTCTCGAAGCCGAGCGAATCAAGACGACGACTTTTTTGCAATGCGAGTCCGATTCAAATGCGCACAAGGAAATTTTCGTGAATCTCAAAGAAAAGAAATCCGACGGAAATACGAATTTCTTTCGCGAGGTGGAAAAGCATCCTTTCGTTCCGCAGGAAAAAAACGCGCGCGACGAACGCTGCCTCGAAGTTATTACGCTTCAAGCGCAGGCTCTCGCAAAAAGGCTTCGGCACATAGGCGCGAAGAACGCGGTGCTCGGACTTTCAGGAGGGCTTGACTCGACGCTCGCGCTTTTGGTGACATGCCGCGCGTTCGACCTTTGCTCGCTCGACCGCAAGGGAATAATAGCCGTAACGATGCCCGGATTCGGCACGACAGGGCGCACTTACGAGAACGCATGCTCGCTCGCAAAAGAAACCGGAGCCGCTCTTCGTGAAATCCCGATTTCGGATTCGGTGCGCCAGCATTTCAAGGACATCGGGCAAGATGAAGGCGTGCACGACGCGACCTATGAAAACGCGCAGGCTAGAGAGCGCACGCAAATCCTGATGGACTTGGCGAACAAGGAAGGCGCGATCGTAATCGGCACGGGCGACCTTTCGGAACTCGCGCTCGGCTGGTGCACCTACAACGGCGACCACATGTCGATGTACGGCGTGAACTCATCGATTCCAAAAACTCTTGTCCGGCACATCGTAGAACGCGAGGCGGCCGCTTTCGCGCAAGAGAAAACCGGACAAGCGCAGAACAAGAAGTTGAGCGAAGTTTTGTTCGACATTCTGAACACGCCCGTAAGTCCTGAACTGCTTCCTCCCGAACAAGGCGGCATCTCGCAAAAGACCGAGGAAATAGTCGGCCCTTACGAGCTGCACGATTTTTTCCTGTACTACATTTTGCGCTTCGGATTTTCGCCGAGGAAAATTTATTTTCTTGCGAAAAAGGCGTTCGCCGAAAACGAATATCCGCCCGCGACGATAAAGCATTGGATGAAGGTTTTCTACAAGAGATTTTTCTCGCAGCAATTCAAGCGTTCGTGCATGCCGGACGGCGCGAAGGTCGGAAGCGTGAGCCTTTCGCCAAGAGGCGACTGGAGAATGCCAAGCGACGCAAGCGCGGACGCATGGCTTTCCGAAATCGACTCTCTCGAATAAAAGCAAAACCATGCTGAGCTATTTGCACGAATTCCATGCGGGAAACCACGCCGACATTCTCAAGCACATCGCGCTCGTTCAGATTCTGCGCCATCTGAACGCAAAGGATTCTCCATACACTTTTTTCGACACGCATGCGGGAAGCGCGCTTTATTCGCTTGAAGGCGCGTCGGCAAAAAAAACTCTCGAGGCGGAAAAAGGAATCTTGGCACTGCGCGACTTTTTTGAAAAGAACGGAAGCGAAGGTTTTGCGCAAGGCGAAATTCCTGAATGCGTGAAATTTTATTTCGAACAAATCTCGCCGTACTTGAAAATATCGTGCTATCCTGGCTCGCCATTGCTTGAGCGCAATTTGATGAAGCGCGACGCGAGCCTTTTTCTTTGCGAACTTCATCCTGTGGAAATCGAAGGGCTTCGCGAAAACATTTTTGGAAAGAAATCACTCGAAGAAAATTCGATTGAAAAAAATGAAAGAATTGAAAAAATCGGAAAAAACGATGCTTCGCAAAATGCGCAAAGCAAAAAACATTGCGCCGTGAAGATTTTCCATGCGGACGGCTTGAAAAACCTGTCCGCATCCACACCTCCCCAAGTAAAGCGCGGCGCGGTCCTGATTGATCCCGCATACGAAGACTTGGGCGAATTCGACGCTGTGACAAAGACAGTCCGCGCAGTCCACAAAAAATGGAGCGCGGGAATCATCGCGCTTTGGTATCCGATTTTGGAAGGGAAAAAAGCGCAAATCAAAGAAATGATTTTCCAAATCGAGGATGCGGCTAAAAGGCAAAACGCCCACGCGGAAATCCTGCGCGCGGAATTCTTCCCAGGAAGCGAGAGCAAGAAAACCACCGCGAACCTTTTGGGAAGCGGAATGCTCGTCCTGAACGTACCGTGGAAACTCGACTCGCAACTGCGCGAGGCTTTGGAATTCCTTTGCGGCGCGATTTACAAGGACGCGGCATTCTCAATACGAATCAGCAAGCCGCAGCAGGCGGACTAGCTGAATTTTATTTCTTCCCCTTGCGCGCTTGCCGTAATCGTGCTGCCATCGGAAAACGCGCCGCGCAGAAGTTCCTTCGCAAGCGGATTTTCGACATAGGTCTGAATCGCGCGCTTTACAGGCCTCGCGCCGAACGCGGGGTCGTAGCCCTTTTCGCAAAGAAAGTCCAGCGCGCTTTTGTCGAACTGAATCTTTATGCGATGCGATTCAAGGCGTTTCGCCACGCGCTCCAATTGATAGCGAACAATTTCTGCGATGAACGACTTGTCGAGCCGAGTGAACATCACGATTTCGTCGATTCGATTCAAGAATTCAGGCTTGAACGAGCCTTTTAAAATTTCGTTCAATTTTTCCTTTATCGCCTTGAGCTTTTCGTCCGTGTCGGCTTCCAAAATCAGCTCGCTAGCCAAATTGCTTGTCATTATTATAATCGCATTCTTAAAGTCAACGATTCGTCCTTGTCCGTCCGTCAAGCGTCCGTCGTCCAGCACCTGCAAAAGTACGTTGAACACGTCGGGATGAGCCTTTTCGATTTCGTCAAAAAGGACGACGCTGTACGGTCTTCTTCGGACGGCTTCCGTGAGCTGGCCGCCCTCGTCATAGCCGACATATCCCGGAGGCGCGCCGATAAGCCGGGTTACGGAAAACTTTTCCATATATTCGCTCATGTCGATCCTTGTAAGGGCGCGCTCGTCGTTGAACAAGAAATCCGCCAAAGTCTTGGCGAGTTCCGTTTTCCCAACGCCAGTAGGTCCGATGAAAAGGAAACTTCCAAGCGGCTTGTTCGGGTCGGAAAGCCCGGAACGGTTTCTTCGGATCGCGTCGCTCACAACCTGCACGGCCTCGTCCTGCCCGATGACGCGCTTGTGCAGCTCGCTTTCAAGGGCGATGTATTTTTCCTTCTCGCTTCCCATCATTTTCGCGACGGGAATTCCAGTCCACGAGGAAACGACGCGGGCGATGTCCTCTTCGGTGACGGTCTCGCGTAGAAGTTGCGTGCCATCCGTTTGTCCATCCCCGCTATCTTTTGAATCTGCGGATTTCAGTTTTTTTTCGAGTTCGGGAATAATCGAATATTTCAATTCCGCAGCGCGTTCAAGCTTTCCTTCTGCCGTGCACCTTTCAAGCTCGAATTTCGCGCTTTCCAATTTTTCCTTCGCCTCGCGCGAAGAGTCAATCGCGGCCTTTTCGTTCTGCCACTGCAATTTCATCGCGTCGCGCTTTTGCCCCAGTTCGGAAAGCTCGCCGTTGAGCTTTTCAAGGCGTTCCTTGCTGGCCTCGTCGCTTTCCTTTGCGAGCGACTGCTTTTCTATTTGAAGCTGCAAGATTTTACGCTCTATCCTGTCGAGTTCTGTCGGCTCGCTTTCGATTTCCATCTTGAGGCGGCTCGCCGCCTCGTCAACCAAGTCGATCGCCTTGTCCGGCAGAAACCTGTTCGTGATGTACCTGTCGGAAAGTGTCGCAGCCGAAACCAACGCCTCGTCCTCGATGCGCACGCCGTGATGGATTTCGTATTTTTCGCGGAGACCGCGCAATATGGCTATCGTATTTTCGAGATTGGGTTCTGCGCAAAGGACTTGCTGAAAACGCCTTTCCAAAGCGGCGTCCTTTTCGATGTATTTCCGATACTCGTCAAGGGTGGTCGCGCCAATCGCGCGAAGCTCGCCTCGGGCGAGCGCGGGCTTGAGAAGGTTTGCCGCGCTCGTAGAGCCTTCGCCGCTTCCAGCCCCGACAATCGTATGAAGCTCGTCGATGAAAAGAATTATCTTGCCGTCGGATTTTTTCACTTCGTCAATAACGCCCTTCAGACGCTCTTCGAATTCGCCCTTGTATTTCGCGCCCGCCACAAGCGCGCCCATGTCGAGCGAAAGCAGCCGCTTGTTCTTGAGGCTTTCGGGCACGTCGCCTTTTGCGATTCGCAAGGCAAGGCCTTCCACGACGGCGGTCTTTCCCACGCCCGGCTCGCCAATCAAGACAGGATTGTTTTTCGTGCGGCGGCTCAGCACTTGCATAACGCGCCTTATTTCCTCGTCGCGTCCGATTACAGGATCGATCTTGTCCTGGCGCGCGAGGCTCGTCAAATCCGCGCAATATTTTTCAAGCGAGCGCATTGAACTTTCGGGATCTTGAGAATCTATCTTGGAATTGCCACGAATCGACTTGAGTGCCTGCAAAATCGAATCTTTCGTGATTCCGTTTTCCTTTAGCAAGGACGAGACTTCATCCGAATTCTGCGTCATTGCCAAAAGAAAGTGCTCGGTAGAGACATACTCGTCTTTCAGGTGCGACATTTCCTTTTCGGCGTTCGCCAAAGTGCGTTGCGCCATGTTTGCAAGCAAGAGATTCGTGTTGCCGCTTACGCGCGGAATCTTTTCCCAAAGAAGCCGCGCCTGCGAAGAAAGCGCGGCCGCGTTGATTCCGATCCTTTCCACGAGCGGAGGAATGATTCCGTCTTTCTGTTCGAGCATCGCCACAAGAATGTGCTCGTTTCCTATTTCCGCGTGATCGTTTTGTCTCGCCAAAGAAGATGCTTCTTGCAAAGCGTCGAACGCCTTTATAGTCATTTTGTCCTGATCCATATTTCACCCCCAAATCAAAACATTTCAAAGGAAGCGTCGAATCAAAAAAGTCCGAGACTTCCTTACTTTTCAAGATAATGAAATCAGAGAAGAAAGGCAAACTTTTGAAAAGGAATTTGCGAAAGCGTTTGGACAGGAATCGCAGGCATTTGCCTTGCTCTGCAAGGTAAATGCCTGCGGGTGTTTTGTCTGTCCGTTTAAACCAATTACGCCACCACTTTGAAGCTGGACGTTGTGCCTTGCAAGATGAACTTTCTCTCGCGCTTGGAATATCCGATGCGGCGTGTCTTGAGTACGAAGCAATATTTTGTTTCGGCTTCAAGACCTTCGGGAAGGGCAAAGATGAGGTTCTTGGAAGTGTTGAGAAAGAAATCCTGATCCACTTTCTTCCAGCTCGAATCATCGTCGGTAAGCTTTCCTTCATCGTCCACAGGTGCGCACCAAATTCCACTTTCCGTTCCGCCGATTCGCAGGTTGTTGCCACAAATGCTCACCGAAGTTCCCGACTTGAGAGTTCCGTCCGACACGTTTCTTGTGATGTCTGTTATGCTGTCAACCGTGATTTTCGGTGCGACATAA
Source organism: uncultured Treponema sp. (assembly GCA_947178095.1). Lineage (GTDB taxonomy): Bacteria > Spirochaetota > Spirochaetia > Treponematales > Treponemataceae > Treponema_D. The sequence continues at coordinate 849 of CAMWWZ010000065.1, read as the reverse complement.
GTGGATTCCGTAATTTCGATTTTTTGCACGACGCTGTCGCGCATGGCTTTTTCCGGCGTGAATTTTATCGTAAGTTCGGTCTTGCCGTTCGCGCTTTCCGTAGTGCCTTTCGAGGCGATGTAGAAAGTGCCCAGCGTTCCAAATTTGCACGCGCATCCATTGGCGAGTGTCCTTTGCAAGACGGCGGTATAGGCGGTCATCACGTCCGTGATTTTTCCGATGGACATGTCCGGAAGTTCCTCCGCCACCATGTCGAGAAGGTTTTGGTTTGAGTACGTCACTCGCGTAACTTTTCCGTAATATTGTTCGGAATCAGTCTTGCCGAGCGTGTTCGGTTGAAGCTTGACTGATACACGACCATTCGCCTCTTCGCGCAGGTTGACAAATGAATTGTCGAATTTCTTTTCCATATTTTCACCTCACTTATGAAAAAAGTTTTTAAAGGGTCGCTCTTTTGTAGACAAGGAAAAGAAAATCGCTTATAATGGCTTTACCTAATGACAGTCAAGCGATTGACTTTATCCTACGGGATTTGCGGCGCAAATCCCGCTCGGCTTGAGCACGAACCCTTTTGCTTTCTAAAAGAAAGTTGTGTTTTGCTCAAGCCGATTTTGTTTCGCATATCATAGGCGGCACCTCCTGTATTTTTTTTCATTTGTTTTATCAAACTTTCTTAGTTTCTGAATTATTCTTTCACATATATATAATATGAATTTTTTAAAGAAAATTTGCTTTCGGAAAAAAATATTTGATATTATTTTGCTATGTGTAAGATGTTTTTAAATGTAGGTGTTAGAGGTTCTTTCACGTACGTGTCAGAAGGTCTTTCACGTACGTGTCAGAGGTTCT
>CAMWWZ010000064.1 GCA_947178095.1 uncultured Treponema sp. | reverse complement strand
GTATAACTTTGACAGTCTCACCGGCATAGCCGGTGGTTTACTGCTTTAATTAAAAAATTAGGTCAATTGCCCGCGCTACTTTTTCGCAACGCCCGAAAAATGCTACTTGAGTTTTGCGTACACGTCGTCGGTGACCGGCTCGAGCCATTCGTTGTGCGTGCCTTCGCCCGGAACTTCCACGGCAAGGTGCTGAAACCAACTGTCCGCCGCGGCTCCGTGCCAGTGCTTTACGCCCGCCGGAATGTTCACGCAGTCGCCGGGATTCAGCGCGACCGCTTCCTTGCCCCATTCCTGATACCAGCCGCGCCCCGCCGTGCAGACCAGAATCTGCCCGCCGCCTTTTTCCGCCTGGTGGACGTGCCAATTGTTGCGGCAACCCGGCTCGAACGTCACGGTGAAAATGCCGACCTGCTCTATGGAGACCGGCCCGAGGTAGCTCTGCCCGATAAAATACTGCGCGAACGCATCATTGGGCTTTCCGGGATTGTACGGCGTTTGCTTGGTGAATTCTTCGAATGTCATCTTTTTTCCTCCTTGTTGATTCTTCGGCTTTGCGGAGAGGGCGGATGTGAGCGCGACCGCCGCAAGCGCGACAAAAATGATTTTTTTCATGTTCATAGTTCCTCCGTTATTTTCCGGGCTTCAACTCCCCATAGAAATATGCGGCAGTCGCGCCGCCGTCTATCAGGAAATCCGCGCCCGTAATGAACGCGCCCTTGTCGCTCAGCAGAAGTTCCGCCACGTTCGCCACCTCGTCGGCTGTACCCGGACGGTGCGCGGGACATTTGGCGAACATATTCTTGTAGAAATCTCCGCGAATGCCGTTGAACTCGTCAATCGCAAGCGGCGTTACGATAATGCCAGGCGAAATGGAATTGATTCTCGCGCCGCGCGCTCCCCAGCGGACGGCCTCGAACATGACGCGCTTTTCGTTGCAGCGTTTCGCCATTTGGTATGCGTGGAGCGTGTCGCGGATATTTTCCGGCCGCAATATTTCAAGCCGCAACAATTCTTCCGTGGGCGTGGTGGCGAGCAGTTCGTCTTCTTCGGGCGTGAGTTGCTTCATCCGATGCCCCGACTGGCTAGAAATCGTCACGCCGACTCCGCCCGTTTTGATGACCTTGCCCACTTCTTCCAAAAGCACTGCCGTGCCGTACAAATCCACTTTGAGAATCGCCTCTACCGGCGCTTGGCTCGGCGACACTCCCGCCGCGTTGACAAGATACGCAATCTCGCCGTATTTTTGGCATTCGGTTATAATGCCCCATATCGATTCGCGAGAAGAAATGTCCGCCACAAAAGGCGTGCAGTCAAAGCCCGCGTCCGTCATAATTTTGCAGATTGCCTCAGCGTTTTCGATTTTCTTGTCACCCACGACAATCTTTTTTCCGTAGCCTATCCTGCGGGCAATCGCCATTCCAATCTGCCCCGCGCCCGTAAGCAGCACAACGTCATTCATTTCTCACCTCGCTTGTTCAATTCATTTTAGAATGGGAAAACGAATTATGTCAAATACTTTGTTTGCATTCGAAAAATATGCATTTCAGGCATAGGCGAGAAAACGCGATTTTATGGCATAAATTTCGCCGCTTTTTTCCGCATCGCGCGAATTGTTGCGACGCGAAAAACTGCAATGCAGCCGGAAAAGAAAAAGTTATTTTCGCTTCATTTTGCCGCCGCGAAAAATGCGGCGGCGTGAGAGAACGTTTGAAAGAGCCTTGCGGATTCCGCCGCCTTTATTCCCCGCCCCCATCAAACCGAAGGAAGCCGCCGAACACCCAGCCTTCAAGTACTAACTTAGTTTCGCCATAACCAATATTATACCACCGCGCCGTTACGCCGTCGATTGTGTCCTCTTCTTCGGTCACCATTCTGACACCAACGATATCTTCATTATCTAACTGTCCTAGCACTTTGCCTGTTTTCGGAGCGTCGCGCACGTTCACCTTTTCGTCCTCGCCACAAGTGACACGGGCGAGTGGTGTTCCCTGCCACTCGATAAAGGTCATTGGCGGCGGGAACAAAAGTGCTTCGACATCTGCAATATATTCCCTAATAGGTTCACTAACAGACAAGCCGGACGCAAGGCTCAAGTATTCGCGCTTCATGTCGTCGTCCTTTGTCGTCTGCGCCAGTTTCACAAGCTGAGCCGCCTTTACATCGTCCTTTTCTGTGCTTATATGATGTTCCCATATCCACCGCGTCCTGATAACTGAAGCGTTAGAATCGTAGAACATAGCTTCATAAAGAAATGGACCTGAAAAACTTGAATTTCTGCCAGTGAGCACAACGAGCGTGCCTTGCTCAAGGACTTCGTTACGGAACGTGGAAATGCGCCCCTTGTCATACAGAGCAGCGTCGTTCAAGATAACCGCTCCTTGTCCGCCACGCGCGCATTCGTTCGTCAGCACAAAGTAATCCTTGCCCTGATAGCGCACCTTGTAGAATGTTCTGTCCTTGCTTGAACCGCCCTTCCATACCCAGTCCGCCGTAATCGGTTCTTCTGAAAGAATTTCAAATTCCGTACCTATAGGAATTTCCGCCGCCCATTCCATTCCGAGATTCGTCTGCTTTTTGAGAGAGCCTCCGTTGCGGAGCATCGTGCCACGGTTTTCTACAAAATCAAGAGATGAGACTTTCTTAACGTAATGAAAAGCCTCTGAAAGATGGGCATTGATTATATCAAGTTCATCACTAACTTCATGCTTGATTTTGTCGCCAAGTTCCTCCCTGCGCGCCAGCGTAGCGTACTTTTCGACTACATTGGGATTGGAATCAACCTGGGATTTCAATGCGAACATCTTTTTGCCGTATGGCGTTGTTCCGTCATAGACAAAAACGCATGCAAAATCTTTTTCCGAATCGGCGGAAGATTGCGCGAGTATATCGCCGTCCTTCACGGCGGTCTTTGTCATGGTCGCCATGTCGGGAGCCGAGAAGAGCCGCCCTTCATCTATCGCCACGCACGGTAAAGCCTGCTTTGCTACGAAGATAGGCCGCGTCCAATAGTCTTCGCCATCGACCGAAACTCGCACGAACACCAACGGATCTTCTTTGCCGTTCTGAAGCCTGCGGACAGCTTCCTTTTCAACAGGCTCTTTGCCGTCCTCGTCCTTGCAATACACTGCCACGGAATCTCCCGCCCGCGTTTCCGCCGAGGCGATCATCTTTCCCTCGCTGTTCTCGCGGTAAAGCGTCCAGCCTGTTAGTATCATTACGCTATCGACTTTTTCATACTGGACTTCTTCCGCCACCCGCTGGGCGGATTCTTCCGCGAGCAGTGCCAGCATTTGCTCGTCTACTTGCGCAGCGTCCGCCTTTTTTTCCGAGCAACCGCAGAACGCGAGCGCGCAAAATGCAAAAACGGCCGCAAGCCTTGTTGTCTTGTTCATATCGAACTCCCAAAAAAGATAAAAAATAATAATAGAAGTATAACAAAATTTCCGCATTTCGACAAGCGAAATGGCGTTCAGTGTCCGACAAAAATGTTTATCAACTCATCTTCCGCAATGTCAAATAAAAATTCGTATACCGTGCCTGAAAAATCGTCTTTCCTGATTTTTCCAGTCGCAACTCCTGCAAAAAAATTGTGCACATCGGCGATTGAAGGATTTTCAAAATTGTAGTCATGCCGGCAGTCATAAACGCTTTGCATCAGGGAAATTGATTTTTCTTCCTCGCCCGTCAAAAAAAGAAGGACAGCATACGGAACAATATACGCCTCATTATTCGGATTTTTTTCAAACCACTCATCATAGACGGAACGCACACTCGTGAAAAACTGCGTCTTCGTTATTTTGTCGAAAAAATATTGCGCGCGCAACAACTGGCACTTTTGGGCATAGCCTTTGTTCCAGTTGCGTCCGTCCACCCGAATCGCCATGTCAAACTGCCGCGCCGCTTCTTCGTACTGGCCGTCGTCAAAGGCAGCCCAGCCGTTCCGCAGATTTCTGTCCGCATTCTTGCAGGAAATGATGCCAGCGGCTAAAATGCAGAGCAAAAGGATGTGTCTTATCATATTGCTTCCTCCATATTTTTCGGCAATATGTGCCTTCCATGTTTCTACAAATTAGTTCTCATCGGAAAGGCTTTTTATTTCTTTAAGAATCTTTCCATAACTACAAAGACTTTTTCCTCTCTTTCTCACAAAAAAATCCATTTCGTCCTTGTTCACGCCATAAGTTCCGATTTCATTCTCGGAGTTCGTTTCCAAATCAGGGAAGTCTCCTTCATCGTTCCAATGCCAAGGCATTGCCTCGCATTCTCTATAAAAATGAAAGACGATTTCTGCATACTCGCTTTGCTTTTCATAATAGTCATGGCAAAATTTCGACAGTTGCTCATGAAGATTTTCTAGTGAAAGATGGTTGTTCTTTATGATATAGAATTTAACGCACCGTCTTTTTTCAGGACACATATCATCCAATCTCAAATCGCGCAAGGTAATTTTTCCGGAGTGAACCACATCTTTTTTCGGAACGCTTTCGTCTTCATTGATTATAATCTCCGCCAACGGGTCATGCCATTTTATGACATCGGGGGCGGCGACTACCATGTTCGCCCGCCAAAAGGCAGGCAGGTCTTTTGACTTTTTGTAAAACTTGTAGACAAGAATCACTTTGTATTTGCCCTCGGAAATCACGGCGGCTTCCCTGACGTTCGGGACGAACGGCGTTCGCTCGCAGAATTCCTCCAATATGGAGCGCATCGTTTCCTCGTCTTTTGCGGTCTTGTTCACCATGTAGTATCTTGAAAAAACGCACTCGCCTTCCTTTTCGTCGATAAAGAAAAAGGATGCCTCTTCGTCGGTCGTATAGACATTCTTCATTTCCCAAAATTTTATGCCGTGTATTTTCACTATTTCCCGCTCGAATTTCTCTTGTTTCGGAAGAGAAGTTTCCGACCAGTCGGTAAACAGCAGAATGAAAAGAATGAGCCTGACGGTTTTTGACGAGAACAGAGCCGCAAGCAGCGTGACAATGCCCAATGAAAAAACAATGCGTTTATTTTTCAAAAACAAGTGCCGCATTTACCAGCCGCCTTCCATGAATCTTGTTTCCTCTTTGCTTATAAAGACTCTGCATATCAGATTTCCCGAATTCATTTCCAAATCAGGAAAAAAGCCGTCATTGTTCCAAAACCATGGCATCATGCCGCATTCTTCATAGAAGAAAAATCCGATTTCATCATAAGAATTATTGTTTTCATAATACTCCTTGCAGTAATTCGATAAAAGCCGATATATTTTTTTCTTGGAAATATGATTTTTCTTTACAATATAGAATTTATAAAACCGTTCACTATATTCATTATATTCATCGAGTCGTAAGTCTCTGAAAGTAATCTTTTCGTAATTAATTATACCTTCTTCAGGAACGCTTTTGTTTCCTTCGTATCTTATACTCGGATAAAACAAAGCAATATACATATCAATGTATACTGACATGTGTCTAACAAGACTCCGAATATAAAATGGAAGTATAATGACAAAGAGAACGAGTATACTTAAATTTATATACTTCTTTACATTTTTTCTATTCAATTTCTATCTCCAGCGTTTCTTTTGAATTTCCAATATTTATAATAATCTCGTCGCCAAAAATTTTTATGCTTGAAACATCGCCTTCTATCTTATTGTTTATTTCCATAAAGTTCAATGATTGCGGAGTCCTTGTTATCAAAATCGGCTTTGCCTCATACATAAAAATATATTTTTCATCTTCCCGGGGAAGATACACCAGGGAATTTTCATATTCCTTTTTTATGATTGAATTCTTGACTTTTTGGTAGACAATCAGGTTTCGGTATGAAAAGCCATATCCTTTTATAAGAATTACGGCATCTTTATATGCGCCCAAATAAGTGGGAAGCGGAATCGTGCTCGTTTCGTTCTCCTCAATCATGGAATAATAAAAAATGTCTTCATATTTGGCATTGTCAATGGTCACGATGATCTTGCATCTTTCTTTGTCGATGACTTCATAGACGACGCTGGATTTGCCACCGACAATCACATTTTGAGGAATGTCGCCGTGCATGTTTGACAACGCGAAAAAAATCAATAAGACAAAAAGCATTTTTTTATTCATTAGCGACACTCCTTATTTCCATATATTCGGCTGATTCGCTGTCCATATCCGAACAAACAGGCGGCTCGAATGTGGCGACACCTTCGCAAAGATTTTCCTTCACGTAAAAAACCGAATCATAAAATTTCAGTTCTATTCCAAAAGAGCGCAACGCATATTCGCCGGCATCTTCTCCGGGCGGCACTTCCATTCCGTACAGCGAAGGCAGCTGCGCCGCCGAATGCACCTTGTGTATCCTGCAATCGTTCCGCAAGTTGCCGCCGCTCCATGACCATAATTCGAAAACATAATGATCGGAACTGCGCCTTGTGCTTCCACAAATGAATCCGCCTTGCGTATCCACCACAGGATTTGGTATGCATTTGAAAGCCTCGCAACGCTCGAACGAGGACGCGGCGGCATTCCATAAAAAGCAGTCCTTATAAACCGCGCCTTGGTTTCCATAGCTTCCCAAATAAATCAGCAAGTCGTCGTGCCCGTCAAAGTTCACGTCGGAAAGCTCATATCTGCTTTCGACGAAAACGGCATTTTCAAGGGATTCTCGCGGATATTGATATTCAATTGTCTGCACGGTTTCGCGGCCTTTCTTTACACGCAACTTCAAGCTTTTGCCGTTCGCCTCAAGTTCTTCAAGTTGTATTGAAACATGCCGTTCATCCACATTCTGCGTGAAATCGCCGTCATTCGACGTGGCGAACGCGAGCGAGGAGAGAATCAAACCGATAAAAATTATAGCCGCTGTCTTTGTTTTAATCATTTTTAAAATTCCAAATTCGCAGGTTTCATGTCCGTGCCACTCAATCTTTGCACCGCCCCGCTTTCTGCTGCCCTTTCTGCCATTCTTCGTAGATTTCGTTCATTCGTCTTGTTAGCCACAACATTGCTGGAGTATATGCCCGCTCTGCTCCGTTTACTGGAAAATCGAAATGTTCCAAATTGAATTCTAGGATCTTATCAATTTCATTCTCATTTATATAAGTTGCGATATTCACTTCTCTCAAAGAGCGTTCTGTATCTGAAAAAAGCGATATTTTATCTCCATTCGCATTGATATCATAAACTTCCCCTCTCCCAAGTGGTGCACGAAATACAAAATCCAGCCCTTTTAGCACTTCCGGTATATTTGCTATATGAAACTGTATTTGCTCTATCAGTTCTTTTGGAGTATCAGACCTATAAAATCTTGTTCTAAAATTTATCAAAATCAATTCTTTTTTTCTTTCTACACGAAACATTGAAGCACCCTCAGGCTCTTTAAAAACCTTTTCTTTCATTTCAGAATCAACTCCCGAATTGTAATATTCATAATGCTCGTCCTTTTCTCTGAATAATTTGCCCACACCTATCACTTTGCCAGCCTCCTCGTCATACACAAGGTCAACATACCATCGGTCTGTTCCATTTGAATTTTTCGCGTTCAAAAAAAACATATTGCACGGATGTTCAATTTTCTTTATTTTAAGTCCTCCAGCATTTTCAATAAAGCCATTGACAACCGAAAAAGACATGTTTTTCGTAAAATATGTTTCCCCGCTGTCATAATCGACGCTTTCATTCCAATATTGCCGCATATTTCATATCTCTCATGGATGAACCGAATGCCGAATACACGTCATATACGCTGGCGTCTTTTGTAGAGAAATTGTAATCCCCGATCTTTAACAAATAAAAAAGATAGCGTTTTTTATTGTCTGATTTGTAATATTCCTCATAATCATATTCGTCCAAATCCATAATCACGACAGAATACCAATATCCGACGTTCCCCGCATAAAACTCCAAATTCTTATTCTTTATTTTTTCTATTATGAAACCTTGCAATCCAATTTCGTCATAATCATAGGACTTGCCATATTCCCCAATCATCAATTTTCCCGAAGTCGCTTTTCCAAAAATATCAAAAGACAGCATGTCGCCTTCTTTATGAAGAATGAGTTCTCCCAAGTTGCTTCCTGTAACAAGGTCTTTCACGCTGTATTCGTCTTTTTCAAATTCATGCAGCAGATGATATTTCGCATAGGGCGGCCTGTCGTCATTCTTTGCGCAGAAATTGATTATGCAGCAGAATATTCCAATCGGAATATGGATAAAGACATATCTTTGCCATGTTTTCATTTTTGCTCCTCCGCGAATAATATGTGATAATTTATTCGGTGATATGATTCGGGTGATTTTTCAATCCTGTCATCTTTATATACTACGCCTTGGGTATTTAAAGTTGCAAAGCTTTCTAAAATTTTATCTCCTTTTATATATAATCTCGCCATTTAATGTTGATATTTGTTGAGGAAAATTTTTATAATTTAGTTCAAGAAATTTTTTTCCAGAAACAATTTCTTTTTTATCTTTTATTACCCTGATTATATGAACACTCCATTCATTGTATTCATCAAAATCTTTAGAGCCGCATTCTTCTCCATTGTCTGAATCGTAAAAATCTTCAAGCACTACAGATAAAATTAAATCTTCTGTATATGAAAAAACAAAACTAGAAGTTTTTAATTCTTTAATTTTCGTAAACAATAATTCGCTTGTATATTTTTCTTTTTCTGAGAAATACATTTACAACCTCATCAAAATTCTTCGGCTTTATTAATTTTTACTAAGTGTTTGCGGCGGCCATGTTTGCAGTCGTATTATAGTTATTTAGGTCTATTCCGTACATGGCACACAGCTCATAATATCGATTTAAAAGCCTTTGTGCGACTTTTTCTATTTGAAAGACATACTGAAAAATATTCGCGCTGTCTTTCCTATATTTTTCAACCAACTCTTCAAGCCGCAGCAAAAGATGCCGTTCCTCCTTGCCCGAAAAAAATCCTGCCTGTGTTTTAATGAATTCAAATTCTTCCTCGATATTCACGTTCGAAAGGCAGATTGCGTCTTCTTTAAAAAGAACATCGGCGCACTTCGAGCAGTTTTTGAAAACAAAGTATGCGTTCCCGTAAGTGTCTTCCAACTCTGAACATTGAAAATACGAAATTTCGACGGAAGCAAGAATCGGCCGTTCCACAGGCTCTTCCGAATAAACCGGCGGACCGCAATTCCCTGTGTCATACACGTCAATGAAATAACGCTTTCCGCCCGCCGCTTCTTCAGTGCGGAATCTCCAGCTGTTTGAATCTTTGCCGAGCTTCGACAAAACCATGTCCTCCGAAACACGAAGGAATCCGCCGTCTATGTATATGAAATTGTTCTTCGTAAAATACTGCTCGCCGGTCCGTTCATGGAATACCCGCAAAAAAACATCCCGCGACTTTATTGCGTTCTGACCTACAAGAGGAATGCTCGCTGTAATATAGTAGTCGCCGTTTTCTTTCACCGTATAACCGTACTCCGCGCAGTGCGCCAAACGCACGAGACATTCAGGAAAGCTCTTTGTTTCGGCAAAGGCGAGGACAAAAATATTCATGCATGCGACAAGGAAAACAATCCGCTTCATATTTAACGATCCCGAATATAAATAAAACTGTCTATTCCAAAAATAGAAGAAATTCCTTCTGAAATAGACTTCGCCTTTTCCGAATAACCATAATTCGGGGTAGTTACAACAAATGCAACAAATGTTCTCATACCCTTAATGTAAAAAGAGTAGCTCACAACCTTATTACGGCAGTCTTTATTTTCACGATAGTTATATTCTTTAAATAATGATGCCAATGTCATATTCAAGTCTTTTATTAATATGTTAAGATTTTTCGAATAGCGAGTCTCACTTTCTTCAACCCTTAGACAATTTTTTATAAAGTAATAATACCCTTCAATTCTATTGTTTGAACTCTCAGAATTATCGATTGCATTTTCTTCAGACTTTACAAGGAAAGCGTTCTGCGTCGCTGTATCCTCTGAGGAATCTACAGAAGCATTTTCCTCTACCGAGGAAACAAACTCCGCTCCATCCATATTCTTCCCGGCATGGAACATAGTCGCTTCTGTGTCCGTTTTACTTTGAGTTACTGCATTCATGCCACGAATTTCGCTTCCCGTCTGATCCTCATTGAATTCCCTCTGCAACGCTCCCCAAATGCCCTTCTTGTCCGTGATTAGCCTTTCTATTGGATGGACTTTTTTGACATTCAGCTCAAAACGCTCGTTAATCTTGCGGCAGACGTCGGCATACGCGAGAACTGCCTCGTCCGACATCCCCAAAAAAAAGTCCTCGCTCTCGCTGGCTTTCAGGAGCAGTGTCTTTTGTCCATCGGCATCTTTGTCATAGTCCTCCACGATTTTGCGGCCTTCGGGCGAAAGACAATCAAAATATTCTTTTGCGTCCTCGATCTTCCTTACGTAGGCTCGCAGGATTTCCATTGTCTTCGCAATCGCAAATTCTCTTGTCGTTTCTCCCATTCATTTTCCTCCTCTCTCAAATTCAGTACAGCGGCGAAGTTTCACGATTGTAACATTCAGTTATCATGGTTACTACAGAGCATTATTTTAGTTAATCACATATCGTTACGTTCGTCAACAGCGGCAAGAAGAACTCCGCCGAGCCTTTTGACGCTCCGCCAAAACTCGCATTTTTGTACTTTATTTTTCAACAACGACCAAATCTTCAGATTTGAGAGTTGTTGAAAACGCGATTGTGCAGCGAAGCGTTTTCGCAACAAGCGCGTAGCGCGAAGTTTCCAGCGAAACTCGGCATTAACATTAGCGACGCAATTTCAGTCGCTGATGTTAATTGCTGATTTTCGGGCGATCTATCCTATGATTTATGAAAGACGTTCTTTCATTACAGTGTTAGAGGTTCTTTCACGTACGTGTTAGAAGGTCTTTCATTTAAGTGTTAGAGACTCTTTCACGTACGTGTTAGAGGTCCTTTCACGTACGTGTTAGAAGGTCTTTCATGTAAATGAAAGATATCCTCATAATATAAATTTTGGAATGTCTTTAATTGCTATTGAAGAGTGTCTTTAACGTACGTTTTGGAACGTCTTTAACCGCGATTAAAGGGTGTCTTAAATGTAAATGTTGGAAGGTGTGACAAATTATGGAAAAATGTGCCGCATGGAGCACTTTTCCGCACTTTTTTCAAATTTATTTCCGCAAAAACGCAAATGTATTTCCGCAAATACGTACGTGTATTTCGGGAAATATGCACACGTTTTTCCGCAAATATTTTTACGTATTTCCGCAAATAAATTCGGCGCGGACTTGAAAAAGCGGTGTTTTGTCCTTGGCAGGGACGGTTTTGCATTTAGTCCCTGCCAAGGACATGCGCACGTCCCTGACAGGGACTAAAGCGTGTCCACACTATGGACATTCTCGCGCACTGGGCGCGGAAATGGGCATGTCAAAGCCGCGGACGCGGATTTAGGAGTGTCTGCAAAAAACGCGCGGGCTTATGTCGCGCCCTCTTACTTTTTGCTGGCTTTCCTTTTCTTGCCCGCAAGCAGAACCACGGCGAGCAGGACTGCCAAAGCCGCAACGCCCGCCGCAATCGGCAGGATTGGCAGGGCGGCATTTTGCTTTGCGTCCGCCGATTCCGCTTCTTTGTTCAGGCTCTCGCTTTCGGCGGCTTCGGGGAGCGCAGCTTCTTCCGCAGGCTCTGCGTGTTCCGTGGCGGGCGCGGGCTTTCGGACGGAGGATTCCGCGGCTGATTTTCCGCCGTCCTCGTAGTCGCAGCTGCCGTCCGCGTGGCGGGGCCAGATTATTTTGGAGAGGTCGCAATTGTTGCTTCTAACCAAATTTATAATTTGGTTACAGAGTGAATCAGATGCTACAATATATCTTCCAATATAGTTTTCTTTTGTATTTATCCATAGGTCAAAAAAATCTCCATCATTTTGAATCAGAAGCTTAATATTTGAATTGCTTCGGAATTTATTATATACCTCCGAAAAAACATCTTCTGTTTTTCCATAATAATCAGTTACATCATTAGAATAATGAAGCAAATCGATTTCGAAATTGTTATCACTTTTCCTGACATTCTTGACCATATAATAATTATGCAAACTAAAAAGTATTACTGGATTTGATATATAATAGCTTTCGGGTTGAAAAGAGTCTTCGAACGGGAATGGTTCATTTTCCATTCTTTGTTTTCGCTCTTTCCATAAAGGCTGATTTTCAAAAATTAAATTAGAATCCTTTTTATATAAAACTTCTAAATAATAATCTGGAATTATCCTTAAAAGATTTTTTTTATTAATAATTTTTTCTGTATCTATAACTTCTAAATCAGTAGATAACATATATATAGTTTCATTATTGTATTCAACAGACATTAGAAAGTTTTCAATGAAAGTTTCATCATCATTATATGAAATGTAAACTCTATTGTCAGATTTCCAGATTACCGTTGTATCTTTTTTTATCGGATTGTTAGATCCTATATTTCCATCACTGTAAAAAGTATCACTTATTACTTTGTATTTAATTATCTCCGAAATAAGTGAAGTAATAGAAGCAATAAATATAACGAAAAATAATATAATTTTTTTTATCATCTTTTTTCCTCGTAGTTAAAGGGATTTATATTTCTCACAAGAATAAGTCTTATATGTTCCATCAGAATATAATAAATCATTTATTTCTTTCACCATAATTCCCATCTTTTATTCCTCCGGAATAATATGCATTGCCCTCCCTGTAAAAAACGCTTAAATCTTCATATATCATTTCGCCTTGCTTTTCACGCGGAACGGAATCGAAGCTGAAAACATCTTCTTCGCTAAAAATATATGAGCCCTTTGGCAACAGGTAAAAAACATCTTCCGTATGGACTTGGAAAGCGGCTAGAACAGAAAAACAAAATAATACAATAAATCTTTTAAATAAAATCATATCTAAAATCTCCTCTCAATTTTATGGTCGAATGGATTAACCATTCTTTTTTGTTTTCCTTTTCTTTGCAATCACAAGAATAATTGGAAGCAAGACAATAATGAGGACGATTCCGAAGCCCACTTGAATAAACGGAAACACGAAATTGTCATCTTCTTTTTCCGTGCTTGTCTTTACAGCGGAATTCACTTTGCTTTCATCTTTTGTCGCGACCGAATCTGGAAAGAATTCCGTGGGCTTCGCGTGTTCCGTCGCGGGCGCATATTCTGCCATTTCTTCCATGCCAAGGGAATTGCTTGCCTCTGTCGCCATGTCCTCGTAATCGCAGCTTCCGTCCGCATGGCGAGGCCAATTAACTTTGGAGAAATCTGATATTTTTTCATTAGAAAAGATTTCTCGTTTCAAATCTACAATGATATTATCCTGTTCCTTTGAAACAAAAACCAAAGTTGCATCCGGGCTGGTTTTTATTTCGTCTAAATAAACCAACAGATAATCTCCGTCACATTTTAAATATAAATCATATTGCCTGTTTGGTCTTATTTTGCTTAATAATAATCCTTCTGTAGAATCGCTGTTGTTATGCGAATATAGAGAAAGTTTTATATATTCATTTTCAAACTGGCTTTTGTATATAAAAAATCCTTGTCTTGAATTATCATAACAATAGATATAAAAATAATCGGAAGCTAAATAATACATATTGTTTTTTATTGAATTTGAAAGAGAGTCTTCTGCCATTATGGGAGCAAAGTCGTTTTTCCAATACGGTTCGTGTTTATCCAAAACATCACAAGATGCTGACCTGATTATGTCAAAGTTATAGGAATCAATCCAATATCCGTTTTTATCTTTGTTTAATTTTTGCGAAATCAAAATATCTTCATCCGTTTGCTTCAAATCCTCTACGTTTACAAAACCCTCGCTTCCATCTTCCAGCTTTACTTGAATAGTGTTTATTCCGCCGCCAAAAGGAAGAATTGCGTATTTATTTTTTATGTCAAAAATAAGATTTGTACCAGACGGAATTTTCCTTCCTTGCTTAGCAAAGTCTATTGAAGCATACACAAGTCCAGATTCAAAAAGAAAAGAATCTGATTTCAGGATGAAATCAATCTGTTGTGTATAAATTTTACAGCATAAAAATATAAACACAATGCATGCGAATTTAATTTTTTTATTCATCAGTTATAACCTCTCTTATGATCGAATATATTTGCCACTCCGTCATTTTGATGACAACACCACCACTACTAACGGCGCACAACGACTGTGGCATCTAAAACGGATTTGCATTCCTAGCTGGATTTCCTTTTCCTGACCGCAAGCAGAATCGCGGCGAGCAAAATTACAAAAGCCGCGCCGCCAGCCGCAACCGGCACGATGGGCAGGGCGGAGAATTCCTTTGCGACTGCGTTTTCGTTCGCCCTTTCGCTTTCGGCGGATTCCGCTTCGGAGAGATAGCCGCCAAAAAGCCACCCTATCGTGCCCGCCTCTATCACGTTGCCGTCCTTGTCCTTCGCGCCGTCGAGTACGCTCACCTGCACCCAGTTTGAGGCGATGCCGTCTACCATGTCCTCCCTGCCGGACGCGAGGACTTTTACGCGCGTTCCTGCGGCAAGCGTCGTGACGACTTCCGCTGTCGTCTTGTTGTCCGTGCGCAGGCGCAGGTTCTCGGTGACGACTGCTGTCTTTCCAATGGCGGGCGCAGGCTTTGGAATGGTAATTTCCTCTGCAAGCTCTGCGTGTTCCGTGGCGGGCGCGTTTGCCGCTTCTTCCATGTCCGCGGTCTCGTTTGCCGCCGCTGGCGTGATGTCTTCGTAGTCACTCGTGCCGTCGGCGTGGCGGGGCCAGGTGATATTAGTGTAATTATGATTTCCATTCATTAAATTCTTTATGTTCAGACATATCTCATATGATGCTAAAGCATATTTTCCAATATACGAATCTTCTGTATTTATCCAAACATCAGCATAATCTCCATCGAATTTTAACAAAAGGACAAAATATTCATCGTTTATACATTTTTCATATTCATCAGGATATGGATAGTCATTTGTTATATAAGAATCATTTGTTCTATGAATATAGACTTTGAAAATCTCTTTTTCACTTTCTATTTTTGAAATAGGAAACTCCTGGCCTCTGAATAGAAAAAAATATATATTATTTATAGTAAAGCTTTCAGGCCAAAAAGTTGATTCAAAATCTTCCCAAGGTGAAGCATCGATATTTTTTTTATTTTTTATAGCAGTCCATTTCGGTTGATTTGAAAAAATAATGTCTCTATTTTTTTCTTTCAGGGCTGTAAAATACCAAACGGGAATATATTCTCTAAAATTTGAATCTAAAAAGATTTTTTTGCTTTTTGACAATTCAACATTTTTTTGAGTGAGCCGGATATTTTTGTTATTATACTTTACATAAAGATGAGTCTGAGCAGCTTTGTTGTTTACAGAATAGAAAATATCCTCTTCATTTACTTTTATCTGTGTATTGATTTTTATCAATTCATCCAGTCCCTCATTATTAGTGATAACATATTCTATATCATTACAAAATATGAAAACAGGAAGAAAAATTATAAATGTAAGAACTGCCTTTTTTTTCATTTTTATGACCTCGATTCTGTATAGTCATTAACCACCACCAAAGGTGGTGGCTTGAAATGTGAACCGCTCAAAGCGG
>CAMWWZ010000063.1 GCA_947178095.1 uncultured Treponema sp. | reverse complement strand
CTTCAGGCTGGATGAGGTCAACCTTTTTTGTTGCACTTGATATTATAATCTGCCCCCTCCCTTTTTTTGCGCATTTTTCTCCTACGCTCAATTTCTTATTGAAAAATTTTTGTGCTGATATTATAATTTGAAACAAGGTTGATTATAGAATAGATGGTGCTCGTTAAAGACAAAATAGAATATACGGTTTCTCTGGTGAGCGATTTTGCAAAAAAGCATGCGCTCTCAAATACGCAGGCGTTCAACTATCTTGACCGTTTCGGCGCAATCGGCTTTATTGACCGCCACTACGACATTGCGCACACGCTCCCGTTCTCCGAAATGGTAGAAAACCTTGCGCTTTATTGCAGAAACAACGGGGGAATACTCTGATGATTTTGTACCACGGCTCTACCATTGAAATAAAGGAAATTGACCTTGCTTTTTCAAAGCCGAACAAAGATTTTGGAAAAGGCTTTTATCTTTCCGACAATTTTGCCCAGGCTTACGAAATGGCGCGGTTCAAAGCGGAACTTTTGGGCGGTGTTCCGCTTGTTACGGAATTTGAATTTGACGAAAATATTTTAAAAAGCGACGATTTAAAAGTCCTTTCTTTTTCTGCATATTCAAAAGAATGGGCAGAATTTGTTTTTAGCAATCGCACTCAGGAAAATCAAGCCCGAGCACACGAATATGATATTGTTGTCGGTCCGATTGCGAACGACCGCGTTGGAATTCAAATCCGCCGTTTCATTGAAGGCGACATAAATTTTGACACCTTTCTTGAGAAATTAAAATTTATGAAGGGCATTACATTTCAGTATTATTTTGGCACACAAAAAGCCGTTGAAACTTTAAAGAACAAGGGGCTTTGCAATGACTGATATAGAATACCAAATTGAATGTACCACGCGGGATTTGGCAACGTATCTCGTGAGCGATTTCTCTTTTGATTCGGAACAAGCGTTGCGCGCTGTGTACAATTCAAAAACATATGAAAAACTTTGCGACACAAAGACCGGGCTTTATTTCCAAAGTCCGCGCTATGTATACGATTTTTTGAGGCATGAAATCAAGACGGGAAAAATACAATAAATAAGGGAGAAACAATGTCAATTTCGCTTTCGCAAATTCTAAAAGATTCAGAATATAGGTTGGAGCAGTTTGAGCCCGCGCAGATTGAGGCGCTGGAAAATTCAATTACGGTCAGAAAGGAAAAAAGCGGAAAAGAATCTTATTATGTAAAATGCCTGATTCGGGACAAAGAAATTAAACTCACTCCGGAAGAATGCGTAAGACAGCTTTATTTGGACACGCTCATAAACAGTTACGATTATCCTGCGGACAGGATTCAACTTGAATATAGTGTAAAATTCGGGCGCGAAGAAAAGCGGGCGGACATTGTAATTTTTGACAAGGATAGGGCTTCTGTTCCATATATTATCGTAGAACTGAAAAAGCCGAAATTAAAGGACGGAAAAGAGCAGTTAAAAAGTTATTGCAACGCTACAGGTTCTCCTATTGGAGTTTGGACAAATGGAAGTTCGATTTCCTATTACAACAGAAAAGATCCGAATTATTTTGAAGACATTCCAAACATTCCGAAAGCGTCGCAAAAACTTTCGGACATATTGACAAAAAGATGGACAATTGAAGATTTAGTTGAAAAGGACAAGCTTGTAAATGAGAGGAAAAGTTTAAAAAATCTTATACTTGAAATGGAAGACGAAGTTTTGGCGAATGCCGGAGTCGATGTTTTTGAAGAGGTTTTCAAGCTGATTTTCACAAAGCTTTTTGATGAGATGGAAAGTGGGCGAAAGAAAGACAGAACACTTGAATTCAGGAATTACGGCTACACAGAAACTGAGCTTAAAAAAGAAATTGACGATTTGTTCGACAAGGCAAAAGAAAAATGGGAAGGCGTTTTTTCCAAAGATTCAAAAATTACGCTCACTCCGTCACATCTTTCTGTATGCGTTTCTAGCTTGCAGGACGTAAAGCTTTTTAACTCGAATCTTGAGGTTGTGGACGAGGCATTCGAATATCTCATCAATAAAAGTTCTAAAGGTGAAAAAGGTCAGTATTTTACGCCGCGCTATGTAATCGATATGTGCGTGAAAATGCTGAATCCGAAAGAAACGGAAACCATAATCGACACAGCTTCAGGAAGTTGTGGTTTTCCTGTTCATACGATTTTTTATGTCTGGCAAAAAATTTTGGAAAGAAAAGGGCTTGAAAAAAGTCATCTTTTTACTTTGGAAAAAAAGGATGCGGAATGTACGGACTATGTTCAGCAGAAAGTTTTTGCGATTGATTTTGACGAACGGGCGGTTCGCGTCGCGAGAACTTTAAACTTAATCGCGGGAGACGGGCAGACAAATGTCCTTCATTTGAACAATTTGGACTATGAAAGATGGGACGAACGGACAAGCGATGAGGCTTGGCAGAATGTTTATTATGAGGGATGGAAGAAACTAAAGAAACAGAGGAAAACCGAAAACAGCAACCAAGATTTTAATTTTGATATTTTGATGGCGAATCCGCCGTTTGCCGGCGACATAAAAGAAACTAGAATTATTGCGAAGTACGAGCTTGGCAAAAATCCGAAAGGGAAATATCAGTCGAGCGTTGGAAGGGATGTGCTTTTTATCGAGCGCAATCTGAATTTCTTGAAGGACGGCGGAAGGATGGCGATTGTATTGCCGCAGGGTCGATTCAACAATTCAAGCGACAAGCATATCCGCGATTTCATCGCCGAGCGGTGCAGGATTCTCGCCGTCGTGGGCTTGCATGGAAATACGTTCAAGCCGCATACTGGAACAAAGACGAGCGTCCTTTTTGTTCAAAAATGGGATGAAAAACTTTGCCCAAAAAAAGACGATTATAACATATTCTTTGCTACCATGCAAAAGCCGAGTAAGGACAATTCCGGCGACAAGATTTATGTGAAAGAAGAAATCGTGCGCCATATTGAGAATGGAAAATCCGTAGAATACAAAAAGGCGGATTTTGAAAGCAAGTATGGTTCTGTGAAGTCCGCCGAACTTTGGTGCAAGAGAAGCGAATGGAACGAAAAGGCGAAAGAAATTGTGGGGCAACCAGATTCCGACTATTTGCTTCATTCAATGCTTGAAACATTGATTGACGGCAATGAATACGCTGCGCTTAACGAAAACGAACAAGCGAAATATGTGAACTTGTCCGCGCCGACAGTAGAAACGCGATTTAAACTCGACAGCAATGGGCATTTAATTGTTGATCACGATTTGTTCAACCATGAAGGTCTCACTCAAGACGGAATTGCGGAAGCGTTCATTGAATTTGCAAAGCGGGAAAAGTTAAGTTTTTTTTAGGAAGCCCTTTTGACGAGGCGAAATACGACGCTTTGTTGAAAGGGCTGGAAATCTCGATTGTGAAGTTGAGTGAGTTAAATGAAGAGCATCGAATTGATGCGGAATATTTTTCAAAATACAATCTTATTCTAATAAAGAAACTTTTGAACTTTGGAACTGTGTCGGTTGAAACTATGTCTGAAAATGTTACAGACGGAATACACACTTCGATTGATTATGATGAAAACAGTAAAATAAATTTGATTTCGGCGACTTCCCCAAAGGAAAATATTTTTGATCTTTCCCGTGGTGCATTCATTTCTGAAAAGGCTCACAACGCAAATTTCAGAACATCTCTTAAAGTTAATGATGTTGTTGTTTCAACTGTGGGAACGATAGGTAATTGCGCTGTTGTAGATGAGCTTGTTTTACCGGCAAATACCGACAGACACGTTGGAATTATTCGATTGAAAAATAATTATTCTCCATATGTTCTTTCTACATTTTTGCTTTCAAAATATGGACGTGTTCAAACTTTGAGGGAGGCAACAGGAAATGTTCAACTCAATCTTTTTATTTACAAACTGAAAGAATTGCGAATTCCCCTTTTTTCCCAAACATTTCAAAGCCAAATCGAACAGATTGTAAAATCCGCGCATGGAAAACTTGCAGATTCAAAGTCGCTTTATTCACAGGCGGAAGACTTGCTTTTGCGAGAACTGCGCTTAAAGGACTGGCAGCCGGACGACAGCACCGTCAATATAAGGAATCTGAAGGAATCTTTCTTGCGGACAGGACGGTTGGATTCTGAATATTATCTTCCGCGCTATGAGGACTATGTTCGTCTGGTGGAGCAATACCGTGGTGGCTACGGCGAATTCCGCGCAGTTTGCGCAACTGACGAAGTGAACTATATGCCATCTGTCAATACTGAATACAAATATATTGAGCTTGGCAACATCGGGAATTATGGCGAGATTACGGGATGCACGGTTGCCGCCGGCAAAGACTTACCGTCACGCGCTAGGCGGTTGGTGCACGAGAACGATGTCATTCTGTCGTCGGTGGAAGGCTCTCTGCAAAGTTGCGCTCTCGTTACAAGCGAGTATGAAAATGCAGTCTGTTCAACAGGCTTTTATGTTGTCCGTTCAGATGTGATGAACCCCGAAACATTGCTGATGCTCTTTAAGTCCGAGCCAATGCAGAGTCTTTTTAAACGAAACTGCACGGGAACTATTCTGACGGCGATCAGCCACAATGAGTTGCAAAAAATTGTTATGCCAAAGATTCGAACAGAAGTTCAGAGCGAGATTGCAAAAAATGTGCGCAAAAGTATTTCTCTGCGCAATGAAGCAAAATCGCTATTCGAAAATGCCAAGCAAAAAGTCGAAGATTCAATCGAGTCTAAATTTATACTGGGGGGGGGTACAAGTGAATAGTACTTTGCATGAAAACGAGACTTTCAGGTTTCTCATTCAGCAAAGCATTTACTATTACCGCTTGGCAGAATGGCTTTTGCTACAAGAATTGTTTTCACAGCATTGGGCGATGCTTAAGACGGCAACGTATTCAATAAAATCATTCTCAGACTTTCAGCAGACATGGCGGCTTGACGCGGAATACTATCAGCCGAAGTATGATGCGCTTAGGCAGAAGCTTTCCGTGCATGAATGCAGGACGCTCGGCGATCTCGTTTCTATAAGAAAATCCGTTGAGCCTGGAAGCGAAGCGTATAAAGACGATGGCATTCCTTTTGTTCGTGTTTCAGATGTAACGAAATTTGGAATTGAAGAAACAAGCATTTTCCTTTCGCCGAATGATTTTAATCTTGATTCTCTTAAACCTAAAAAAAATACAATCCTTCTTTCTAAAGACGGAAGCATTGGCATTGCCTATAAAGTTGAAAAGAATTTAGATGTTATTACTTCTGGAGCACTTTTGCATTTGAATATAATAAATGAAATTTGCCTTCCTGATTATTTAACTTTAGTTCTAAATTCGGTGGTGGTAAAACTTCAATCGGAGAGAGATTCAAGCGGTGCAATTATTCAGCATTGGAAGCAGTCGGATATTCAAAAAGTCATTATTCCGATTCTTCCGCTTTCCATTCAAAAGAAAATTGCCTCGTTGGTTCAAAAGTCCTTTTCGCTTAAGGCGCAAAGCAACGCGCTTTTACAAAATGCAAAACGAGCAGTGGAAGAAAAGATTGAGGCGGGAAAATGAACAGAATGTATGATTTGATGGATGGTATAGGTGAACCTCCATGGTTGAAAAAGATAAATCAGATGAATAGGATTTTAGATCCTGCGTACATGGAATTTCCAGCTATTACAGGAAATCTTGATTTTATGTCTTCCAGCTTAAAGGCTTTGCAACCACCAGCGTATACAGCTTTACAAAATATGCAGACCATGATAAATAGGTCATGTTCGGTGCAAAACACACAACTTTTTAGAAATATACAACCGCTTGAAACTGTTTTGTCGCATGCGCACAACTTGAATGAAAATAACATTCTTAATTCTATTCATTTTGATATTGGGCGAATCAATCATCCTTTTGTTTTGAACGATTTCAACAAAATAAATAGTTTGCTGGATGATTATTCCAAGCCTTTAGACTCAATTTCGTACTTTCATTCTGTGTATAATTCTGCTTTTGGATTTGAGGGAGCTTATTCCGAACAATATGCAGAATTGTATAGGAGTATTCCCAACTCATCAAAACTGAAATTCCACGATAGAAAAATACAAGATTCCGAGCAATTTTTTGTTAGGAACGAGAACGGATATGAATATTCTCTCTCTCAGCAAAAAGATATCGTGGGCGGATGTCAGTTATTTCATGACATTGAGGAAAAGGATATTGTCAAATTTATAGATTTTTTATCATCAAATCCGTATATGGCTTTGGAACATCCAGTCGGAAGAAAAATAGCAGAAGAGATGAAAAAATTCAAGCGACAGTTAATTTCAAGTATAAAGCCGCAATTTGTTTTTTATCGTTCCATAGCGGTTGATAAAAATGCTTCGCCTTTTTTGCTTTTAGACCTTTTTAATCCCGCTCCGTCTAGTCGTATGAAACAAGGTAGATTCAATCACGGCAGAAGACCTTGTTTGTATGTGTCAGACAATGCCAATACTGCAAAATCTGAATTAAAAAATAAAGGAAATGTCTGTACTGGAAAGGCGAAGTTAAAAAAAGAAATACAAATTTTAGATATGTCAGATAAAAATAATATAATTTTTGAGTATTGCTTAAAAGAAAACGATGAAAAAGAATTTTCTTTCCCTAGAGCGTATTTTTTTCCAAGTTTTATAGCCAATTTATGTACAGCAAATGGTATTGATGGAATAAAATATAAAAGCACGATATCCGATGGTTGTTGCTATGTATTCTTTAATTTATATTCAGATTCATTTGAAGCATTTGAGTTTGTTTAAAATGATGAAAACTTTTTGCAATAAAAACGCTTCCGAAAATAAGTCCATCGGACAATGAAAAGCACAATGTGCGCGACTGGCGAATTTTATTCACTATTCATAATTAATTATTAACTATACATCCCCTCCCGCCAAGTCCGCGAGGCGTGAAATGTATTCTTTGTGCGCGGCGATTTCTTTTGTCGTGCCGGCTTCTTTGAGCGAGCGTATTTGGCTTTGTTTTTTTTCGGCTTGCTCGGAAAAAAGTTTTTTCGCTTCGATTAAAATTTGCGCCGCGTCGTTTGCGCGCACGCGCAGGCATTCTGCGATTTCGGCTTCCTGCGCATTTGCAAGATTTTCGAGCGTGACGAATTTTTTCGTGAGCGCGCGAGCGCGTTTTTCTCCCACGCTTGGAAGCGATTCGAAAACGCTCACGGTGTTTTCCTTCGTCTGAAGATTTGCGCGGCGGCTCGTGGCGAATCTGTGCGTTTCGTCGCGGACTCTCTGCAAAAGGCGCAGTGCGTCACTTCGTTTGGGAAGTTGGATTGGCTCGGATGCGTGCGGTCGCCAAATTTCTTCGTCGCGCTTTGCAAGTCCTGCGATCGGGATTTCCAGATTCAGCGCGCGCAGAATTCCTTCCACTGCGTTCACTTGTCCTATTCCGCCGTCAATCAAAATCAAGTCCGGCAATTCGCTTTGCTCGTTCAAAAGGCGCGTGTACCTGCGGCTCACCGCTTCGCGCATTGATGCGAAATCGTCGATGATTCCGTCCGTGGTTTTCAGGCGGAAATAGCGGTAATTTTTTTTGTCGGGATTTCCGTTGTAAAAACTGATGAGTGAGGCGACCGGAAATTTTCCTCCGATGTGCGCGATGTCGAATCCTTCGATGCGGACGGGCAGGCGAGGAAGTGCGAGAAGATTTTTCAGTTCTTCCAATGCGGGCGTGTCTCCGCGCTCGCGCAGACGGCGAATTATGTCCTCGTGCGCGTTCTGCCTTGCCATGTCCAAAGCCGCCTTGTGCCGCGCGGCGTTTTCCATTTCTTCCGTGACCAAAATTATTTTCGTGTCCGAATTGAATTTTTCTTTTATCCAACGCGAAATGAATTCCAAGCCGCTTTGTGACGGAACGTAAATTGCGGGCGGCAAATCGTGCTCTTCCTCATAATATGCGTTCATGAATTCTGGCAAAAGTTCGTCGTCTTCGTTCAGGCTTTCCACGCGATAATTGTCGCGGCCTTGCACTTTTCCTTCGCGGATTTTCAAAACCGTAAAACTTGCCAATTCTCCTTCACGCCAATGCGCGATGTAGTCGCGGTCCTCGGCAGAAAAATCTTCCACGATGTTTTGGTTTTGCATTATCAAAAGTGCCTTCAGTCCGTCGCGGATTCTCGCAGCCTTTTCAAAATTCAATTCCTTTGCCGCCGCCTTCATTTCTGCGGAAAGCGATTCTTCTGTTTGCTTTCCTTTTCCCTCAAGTAGTTTTGCGATTTCGCCGAAAAATGAAATGTACGATTGTTTGTCGATTTTTCCACAGCACGGCGCTTTGCAACGCCCGATGTGGTAATACATGCACGGATATTCGCGCTCGCGGAATTTCTTGCAATGACGAATCGGATAAAGCTTGTAGAGCGTGTCAATGAAAGTGTCCAGCGCGGCGACATCGGGAAACGGCCCGAAATATGTCGAGCCGTCCTGAATCATTTGGCGCGTCTTGAAAAGCCTCGGAAATTTTTCGTTCGTGATTCGGAGCACGGGATAAGATTTTCCGTCCTTCAAATTGATGTTGTATCGCGGCGTGTATTTTTTGATTAAATTGTTTTCGAGCAGGAACGCTTCGTATTCGTTCGCTGTCGTGATGTATTCGATTGACACGGCGCGGGAAATCAGGAGACGAGTCTTGATGTCCTTGCGGCCGGAAAAATATGAGGAAAGGCGGTTCTTGAGATTTTTTGCCTTGCCCACGTAAATGACGGTTTCTTGCGGATTTCTCCAAAGATAGACTCCGCTGGATTCCGGGGCTTTGAGTGCGGTTTGATGCAATTTTTCTCGTGTCGAATTTTCCGAATTCATAATGAAACAAAAGTGCGCATGCGATGCGCGAGGATTTTCAAAAAATGAAACTAAAAAAAATGATAGCAATTTTCGCGTGTCTTTGTCTAGTCATCGCGCAAAATCTTTTTGCGGAAAGCAGGACGATTACGCTCGGCGGAAAAAACGGCTGGCCGGAATTCGAGGCGGCGAGCGGAATCTCGCGCGGAATGGGAAAGTTCGGATACGAATGCGTGGAACTCGCCACGAACGCGCACAAAGTTTCCGTGGAAACCGACTTGCTTTTGGATTTCGAAGATTTCAAAAACGGCAAGTTTTCGGATGCGAGCGGAAATTATTCCGTGGAAAAAAATTCGCTTTTGAGTTCGGCGAAATCGATAATGGGAAAACGCGCCGCTTTGAGTCGAGACAATGGCGACGGAATTTCCTTGCTTGGAAAAAGCGGCACGGTTTTCGGCACGAAAAATCGCAGCGGCTCTTTTTCGATTGAATTTTGGATTTGTCCTGCCACGTCGGAAAACGGCGAAGTGATTTTCGAATGGCATTCCTCGCGAATTGTCGGCGACTATGTTTTCTACCAGAAAATCGAAAGCGCGTTTATCAACAATCGCGTCGTGTGGATGTTCACGAATTTGTTCGAAGGCGCGTCTCCTGAAAATGGCGAAGTTCAGCTGGAAAGTTATACGATGCTCATTCCCGACAAATGGTCGCGCCACGAAATTTCCTACGACGAAGAAAGCGGACTTTTGGAATATCGCATCGACGGAAAAGTTGAGTCGCTGAAATTCATAACTGAAAGCGGCCGCGAAGGAAGCACGATTTTCCAGCCGATTTTCGGCGATGTCGCGCCGATAAATATTTGCCCTTCGTTCGTCGGGCTTATCGACGATTTTAAAATTTCCAAGCGCGTCACCGATTCTTCCAATCCGAAGAATTTGATTTACGAGCGATTCAAAATCGACGGCGGAAGCTTTCGTACGAAGCCGATTGTCGCGACTCCAGCTTCGGTTTTGAACAGCCTTTCGATTATGGAAAATGTTCCGCCGCAAACCGAGATTCGCTATTACGTCCGCGCGGGCGAAAATTATTTTGGCTGGGACGACAATTTCCCGGAATGGAAGCAAGTGAAAAACGGCGAAGAAATTTCCGGCGTGAACGGAAGATATTTTCAGATTGCTGCGGAATTGTTTCCCGACGGCGGCGGAAGAAAATCGCCTTCGGTCACGGAAATCAAAGTCAACTATTCGCAAACTCCGCTTCCGGCCCCTCCCTTGAAACTTCGCGCGCAGGCGAAGGACGGCGGCGTGGATTTGAGCTGGAATTTTTCGGTGGACGAAAACGCGGGCGGATATTTTGTCTACTACGGAAATCGTCCCGGCGAATATTTGGGCACGGATGCCGACCAAGGCCCTTCGCCAATCAAAGTGCAAAACATAAGCCAGTTCAAATTGACAGGCTTGAAAAACGGCGCGATTTATTATTTTGCCGTTTCCACATATTCGAATCTAGATGAGCACATAAGCGGAAGGCTTTCCAATGAAGTCTACGCAAGGCCGGGCAGGAGGTAGTTTTATGCCAGTAAATTCATTGCTTTTGAATCGCGCAAATTCGGCGATGATATCTCACGACTATGCGTTAGCCGCGCGGCTTTACAAAAGTCTGATTGACGAGAATCCTGACGACAAAGATTTGCTCGTTCGACTTGGAAACGTCTACATAAAAAGCGGCGAGGACGAAAAGGCTCTTCCTGTTTTTCAAAAATTGCTTGAAGCCGATTCTCAAAACGCTGGAACTCTTTTGACGCTCGGAGGAATTTATCGGCGCATAAAAAGATACGATGAGTCGGTGGAAGTTTTGAACAAGGCTCTCAAAGCCGGCGCGAAGGAAGAAGACGCTTATTACAATTTGGGCTTCACTTACAGACTTATGGGAAAATATGAAGATGCCATAGATTGCTTTGAAGTCGTGGTTACATTGAATCCGAGCGACGTTCTTGCCTATAATCATTTGGGTGCGATTTACGAGTTGAAGGGCGATCACGAAGGAGCAATCTTGGCGTATCAAAAGGCTTTGAAGATTGACCCGAACCATCCGGTCTTGCATTTGAATTTGGCAAAGGCTTATGAGAATTCCGAAAATGTCGTAATGGCAATCCGCGAATACGAGACGGCTTTGCGCTACAAGCCCGGTTGGGATGAAGCGTACTGCGATTACACAAAGTTGCTTTTGAAATTGGGGCGCGTGAAAGATGCGCAAAACCTCGCCGAGCAAGGCATCGCCCTTAACGCGCATAATGCGGGCTTGCAGTCGGTTTTGGGCGACATCTACATGGCCGAATCCGACTACGAATCCGCCGAAAAAAGTTATGCAGATTTGATTCAAACCGAAGGCAAGCAGCCTTCCGTCTTGAAGGCGTTCGCGCATTCTCTTGAAGCGCAGGGAAAAAATGTCGAGGCGCTCGATGCGATTCGAAAGGCGCGCGATGCTTTTCCCGACGATGAGCAATTGTTGAAACAATCTGCGTCAATAAATTTGAGCGCGCAAAAAATACTCGAAGCGAGCAGGGACATAAAGGAACTCATCGACAAAGACAGGAACGATTTGGAAACTTTGGATTTGGCGGGACAATATTATATTTGCACCAATGACGAAAAGCGCGCGCAAAAGGCTTATAAAAAAATCGAGTCGAGCGATTCCAAATATAAAAGGCATTTGACGAACGCTTCGAATCGTTATAAGCAAAAAGGCGATTTGGAAAAAGCGGAAAGTTACATAAACAGATATCTCGTTTCCAATCCTGATGACGCGAAGGCTTTGGTTTCGCTTGCTTCGATAGAAGAACGGCTCGGCAATATGAGCAAGGCTTTCGAAAACTATAACAAGGCTTTGGCGCAGGATGCGAACAACCATGTCGCAAAAATTTCTGCCAACCGTTTGGCTTTGTCCGTCGGCGTTGCGAATGCTCCTGCCGCGCCGAAAATCGAAACGCAGGAAATTCAAGAGGAAGTGCAGGAAACTGATTCGCTTGAAACGCTCGATGAAATCGAACAAATTCCACAAGATGAGATTGCCGTTGAAAATCAAGTTGAAAACCAAACCGAAGAAAATGAGGTTGAAGACGAAGGCGTTGATGATTTGAATTTGTTCGACGAATCTCCATTGGTTGAGGACGACGACGAATTGGATTTCTTTGGAATCGTTGACAGCCATAATGAAATCGAAGTCGAAGAAAATAATTTGGTGAATATGAATTTGCTCGATGAAGAATCAGATTTGGACGATGAACTTTTCGCGACGCGAGAAAATGTTTCCGAATCATCTTCGAAACCTGCGGCGGAAACTTCCGAAAGACAAGATTTGCCGGCAGCAAAGCCCGCTCCTGAAATTCCAATCGACGCTTCCGCGCTCGCGGAAAAAATGGCGCAAATGACGGAAAGCACGCAGCGCGTTCTTGAAGCGGCATCGATGGCGCAACTTGCCGCTGCCACCGCGCAAATGGCGGCTCAACAAGCCAAAGCCGTTGATAATAAGGATGAAGCGGCAAGAAAGCTCGAAGAAGAAAAAGAAGCCGCCGAGGAAGCCGCGCGGAAATTGGCGGAAGAAAAGGCCGCCGCCGAAGAAGCGGCGAGAAAACTTGCAGAGGAAAAAGAAGCCGCGCGGAAAGCGGTCGAGGAAGCCGAGAAAAAATTGGCGGAAGAAAAGGCCGCCGCCGAAGAAGCGGCGAAAAAACTTGTCGAAGAAAAAGCCGCCCTCGAAGAAGCCGCAAAAGAATTGAAAGAGGAAAAAGAAGCGTTCCGCAAAACTTTGGAAGAGGCTATGGATGACGACGCAGAAAACGCTTCCGATGAGGCCGCCGAAGATTCGTCGAGCCTTGTTCCTGCCGTTGAAAATATTTTGAAGGACGAGGACGGCGAGCGCGATTTTGAAAGCCAGATAAATTTGTTCAAGACTTTGCTCGCGTTGAGCGAGTCGCTTCCGCCGAAAGCGAAAAAAGAATTCATGCAAAGCCGCGAGCGCGTTACGCTCGAATATTTGATTTCGACGCTGGAAGGCGAGCCAGGCTTGCTGAAAACTTCGAGCGCGTTGCGGAAATCAGGCGCGCTCACCGACATTGCTTCGGAAGAAACGTCCGGCGAGGAACGTCCGATGGGCGAGCTTTTGGAAACCGTCGTGGGCGACATGAAATCGCTTTCGCAGGATTTGGAGGAAGAAGATTTGTCGATCGCGCTCGGAAAATTGGCGGACGGAATCTTGGAAAAAGAATAATATTGCAAGGCAAGAGGAAAAGATGCGGGAAACCGCATCTTTTTTATGCGCATTTGCGTACCTTGACACGGGTGGAAAAATCTTGTATAACTATATTGAAAGATGTTTAGAGAAATGAAAAAGATTCAAAATACATTCGCATATATCTACGTGGGGGGGGGTAGAACAGCCCTGTAATTTTTCCTCACGTCAATTCCCACTTCACAGGCGCGAAAAGGCTTGCCGCATTCGGCTCGCATCGCGCCTTTTTTATGCTCATTTAGTTTTTTGCAAGCAAGTTTTAAAAAATTTTTTCTCGAAGTTTTGCAAAGAAAGGCAAAGAGGAGGTGCGGAATGAGATGATGTTCGCGCCACGATTTTTCGCCGTGGTTTAACAATTTGGAATCGATTGTGTAAAAGCATAATCGAGCATTACGAGCGCGCGGGATTCCCGTTATGGGTGTTGCGCGAAAAGAAATCAAATTAAATTTTTGGAGGATTATTATGAGTCCAGAGTATGTCGGTTTTGTCGGTGCGATTAAACTGTTCTTCAGCAATTACGCCAATTTCAAAGGACGTTCTACGCGGAGCGAATATTGGTGGTGGGGTTTGGCGTTGTTCATCATTTCTTTTGTGCTGGTTATATTGATAAGCGTGTCGATATACAGCAAGCTTTTATACCTGTTTTGGGGCATTATGGTGCTGTGGTCTCTTGCGATAGTCGTTCCGAACCTTGCGCTGGCAATCCGGCGGTTGCATGATGTGGGGAAATCCGGCTGGTGGTTTCTGATAAACTTAGTTCCGGGTGTGGGAGGAATTATCTTTTTGGTGTTGACTCTCCAGCCGAGCGACGGCACGAACAACTGGGGCGAGCCTGCAAAAGCCTAGCGGTACGAAAGCCTGCGTTCCCGCAAACTTACGGGAACGCAGGCTTTATTTGTGCGGAGGGTTTCGGAAAGATAACCGCCGCGCACATTTTTTATGGAGGAACATAAAATCATTTTAGCGGAAACGCGCGATTATTTCATTTGACAGAATTGCAAGGCGATTTTTAATCTAAGAAAATGAATCTCGTTCGCTTTTGAAAATCACCATATCTCGACGCAAGCGACTAGCCGGAATTAAGCGCAAACATAATCTTATATGACGCTAGCGCAAAGCCTATTGCGACATGCCTTCACAGCCAGTATTGGGGAGCGTTATAGTCTATTATGGGGATGTGAAAACTGCTGTAACAGGGAGTGTTTAACGTAAGTAAAAGGGAGTCTTTAACGCCAGTGAAAGGGTGTGTTTAACGTAAGTGAAAGGGATCCTTTAACACAAGTGAAAGGGAGTGTCATAT
The DNA here is from genome assembly GCA_947178095.1 of uncultured Treponema sp. GTDB lineage: Bacteria > Spirochaetota > Spirochaetia > Treponematales > Treponemataceae > Treponema_D. The sequence goes on along the minus strand of CAMWWZ010000063.1, from coordinate 1,556 downwards.
GTACATGTGAGAGATACTCACGTGTACATATGATGATATGTAACCTGCTCATGTGACTCGGTATCATCTGCGCAGGTGTGCAAGATATGTTGCGCAGAAAGCCATGCTGTGGTATCATTGCATGGTGGACGATTGCGGAATTCTATTGGATTCCGCCCTTTCCATAAGATAATATAACAGATTTCGTGAAAAAAATCAACATCTCGACGCGAGCATCGAGGTATTTTGTTCTCATAAGGTATCGCAGTCGGGTTTCATCCCCCACAGCACTCAACAAATACGAATTTGTTGTGCGAGCTTTGTCCCCGCGACCCGCGCTTTGACAATCGGTTGCCGCCCGTGCTATCATAGGGATATTGCCAAAAAACACCGACATTGAAAAAAAACTAAAAGAATAACTTGGAGGAAACCATGAACATGAAGAAGAAAGCCCTTATCGCCATTGCACTGTGCGCATTGTCAGTGGCATGCAGGAAAGCTGAAAAAAAAACGGACGCACCCACGGAAGTTGTGGACAACAACGACGCGCTAATAGAATCGGGCGTGGACGCGAAGGACGATGACGGCAGTACTGCTTCCATCGTTGCAGAAGAACGCAATGCGGCAGAAGCGATAATACTACTCGAATACGCTGGGGCATACGTGGATTCAAAACCGCTCATAGAAGCTGTGCAAAACAATGATGACGCGGAAGTTCAGCGGCTCATCGAAGCGGGCGCAAATGTAAACGCAAAAGACGAAAGCGGCAGAACGGCGTTGATGTATGCGGCGCAAAATAGCGAGGCATATATTGCAAGACTGCTCATAGATGCTGGCGCGGATGCGTACATGACAGACAATGATGGCGAGACAGCATTGTCTTATGCTACAGACATTTCCGGACAGCTCGTATATGCGATAAACACAAGGTATTATAACGGCATTGATGCGCTCATGCATGCGGCGCAAAACAATGATGCCGCAGAAGTTCGGCGGCTCATAGAATTCGGCATTACCAGCAATGCTGGCATTAATGCGCATGAAAAGGACAAGTACGGCAAAACAGCACTGATGTACGCAACAGAAAATAATGCAGAGGATGTGATACAACTACTCAAAAACATGCAGGACATGTTTGACGCACTTTTAGGGGCGGCTAGAAACAATGATGTAGCGGAAGCTCAGCGGCTCATAGAGACTGGCATAAATGTGAATACAAAGGACTATGACGATCATGGTATGACGGCACTGATATGTGCGGCACAAAACAATGCGGCAGATGTAGCGAAAGTGCTAATAGATGCCGGCGCGGATGTGAACGTAAGGAGCGATGAACAACGTGAGAAAACAGTTCTCATGCATGCGGCGGAGGCAAATGCGGTGGATGTAGCCAAACTGCTCATAGAGCACGGCGTGGACTTGAATGCAAGAGACCATCTCGGCTTTTCTGCATTAATATTTGCAGCGCAAAGCGACGCAGTAGATATTGTAAGACTGCTCATAGATGTAGGCAGGGACGTGAACGAAAAATCTAGTAGGTTCGGCTCTACGGCACTTATGTCTGCGGCGGCAAACAA
>CAMWWZ010000062.1 GCA_947178095.1 uncultured Treponema sp. | reverse complement strand
AGGCCTTGTATCAGATCACGTTGACGCCGCGCTTTCCTTTAGAGCAGCGTTTTACGAGCGCGCGCGTTTTTCGCCTGTCCCAAAAAACTCTCCTGTGTCGATGTAGTCCGAAAGGTTGATGAAAAAAATCGAGCCGTCTTCGAAAACATTTCCCGTAATTTGCGGATTCGCGTTTTGCAGAGCTGAAATTGCGTTCGCGCCTTGCGAGGAATTTTCTTTTGAATATTGCGAGCCGCCTTTTTCATGCCTTCGGATTTTGCAGACGATGTGCGAGCGTTCGATGCCGAGCGCGTCCGAAAGCGCGGCGCAGATTTCCGAAAGCCATTGCGTTTCTTCCGCGTCGGATTTTTGATGCTGAGGCGGACGCTCGTAAAGGAAAATTTTTAGGTACGTCCGCGAAAGCCTTTTTTGCGCCGCGCCCGGAACGTTTTGGCTTTCTTCATTTGCTTGGTTCGAGACGAATGCGAAGGCTTCTTGCGTAGAGCGGATTTCTTCGGGCAGAAATTCGTACAAGTCAATCGCCAAGGGAATTTCCGGAATGTCGCGGTCGTAGAGGCGAAAGCATGTGACGAGATTTTTTCGCGCCCATTTTCGCAACGCCCTGAATTTTTTTTGCACGCGGTTTTTCAGCAGAGTCGCCTGATATTCGTTCCTTTCATTTTCTTCGTTCTTTTCAAATTTTTCCATAGAGCATTTTCCATGCGATTGAGCCGCGTCCCGGAAGCATGCTTTCGGGCGGAAGCTCGTCGCGCTTGAAAAAGCGGGCTTCGGCGATTTCTTCTTCCTGCAAGACAAGCTCGCCGCCAGCGTATTCCGCGCTGTATGCCATCATCAATTGATCGGGGAAAGGCCAGCTTTGCGTTGAAAGCGGCTTGATGTTTTTTAGCGTGATTCCTACTTCTTCCTTTGCCTCGCGCTTCACGGCGTTTTCCGCGCTTTCGCCGAGTTCCACGAATCCTGAAATGTGCGAAAAGAATTTCGCGCCGAAATGTTTGTTGCGCACCAAAAGAATTTCGTCGCCGCGATAAATCATTACGATGACGCACGGCTCGATTCTTGGGAAAAGACGAAAATCGCATTCGGGGCAAATGAGCGCGGTTTCGTTTTTGTCGTCGCAAAAGCGTGCGCCGCATTTCGGGCAGTGGCGGTAAGTGTCGTGCCAAGAGACGATTCCTTTCGCGCGCAAGGCGAGCGGAGATTCCGCCTCGCTTTCAAAGCAGAATTCTCGCAGCGGAACGAATTCGAATTCTTTTTGGGATGCGATTTCAATTTCGCCTTGGGATTCTTTTACCAAAGCCGCGGCGTAGTTCTGCGGCGTTTCGAAAATCGCGTCGCAAAGATGTCCGCGCTCTTTTTGCCGCGCGACGAATTGTTCGAAAAAATCCGCGCCAGGAAGCTCGTAGCCGCCTTGCGGATTTTTTTTTGCGAGGATGTTTTTTCCCGAAAAAATGAAATGCGCCGTCGCGTCTTTTATTTTTGTTATCGCCATTGCGTCTCCAATTTGCACTGCCGTTTTTTCTTTTCATTGCGGAACAGAAATTTTCGCTTCCGCTGGAGCTAGCGGCTGCACCGTTTCGCTTCCGTAAGGGGCTCCAAAAAAGAAAACCTCTATACATTAAAAGAAAAATTTGATATAATGTCAAGATATGGATTTCAGTGAATTTTCCTTGCACGAGGACCTTCTTAAAGGCATAGCAGCGGCTGGCTATGTAACGTGCACTCCTGTCCAGGAACAGGTTTTAAAGACGTCGCTTTCCGGGGACGATTTGTATGTTCAGTCCCAAACCGGAACAGGCAAGACGGCCGCATATTTGGTGCCGACAATTCAGGAATTGATTGCGAATCCCGAAAACTCAGGCAAGAAGGCTTTGATTTTGGTGCCGACGCGCGAGCTTGCGGTTCAAGTCGAGGAGGAGGCGAAGAATCTCGTTTCCGCGACGAAACTTTCCGCGTTCAGTTTTTACGGCGGCGTGGGATATTCAAAGCAAGTCGAGGCGTTGCAAAAGGGCGTCGATTTCATCATCGGAACTCCGGGGCGAATCATCGATCTCAAAAAAGGCGGGCAGCTCGACTTGAGCGCGGTGGCTTTCCTCGTGATCGACGAGGCCGACCGAATGTTCGACATGGGATTTTATCCCGACTTGCGCGAGATTCTCAAATTCATTCCGAATCCCGAAAGCCGCCAAACGATGCTTTTTTCCGCGACTCTCAATACTTACGTGAAAAATCTCGCTTGGGAATATACGCGCGACGCGAAGGAAATCACGATCGAAGCCGAGAACATCACGGTGGACGAAATCGATCAGGAATTGATTCACGTTTCGAGCGACAAAAAATTGCCGCTTCTTTTGGGAATTCTCGGAAAGGAAAATCCTGCGAGCGTTTTGATTTTCTGCAACACGAAGCGCGGCGCGGAAGTCCTCGGAAAGCGGCTCAAGCTGAACGGCTATCAAAGCGAATTTCTCATCGGCGACATGCAGCAGTCGAAGCGGCTTGAGGTGATGAATCGATTCAAGGAAGGCAAAGTTTCGATGCTCGTCGCAACGGATGTCGCCGCGCGCGGAATCGATGTTGACGATTTGGCGATGGTCGTGAACTACGATCTTCCGATCGAGCCTGAAAATTATGTCCACCGAATCGGACGCACGGCGCGCGCCGGAAAAAGCGGCAAGGCGTACACGTTCTGTTCGGAAAAGGATGTCTACGATTTGCCCGCGATCGAACGCTACATTGACAAGAAAATTCCTGCGATCGTTTGCGCGGACGACATGCTTTCCGAAGACAAGAGCAAGGGAGTCTACATAAAGTTGGATTCCTACGGCTACGACGAGCGCGACGAATATCATTCGGGAAAAGGCGAGCGGCATTCGAAAGGCTCAAGGCGGCGCGACGAAAAATCCTCTCGCAGAAAATTCGATCGCCCGCAAAAACGAAGCGATTCAAGGCGTTCCGATTTCCGTTCGGAAAATCGCGGCGCGAAAAAATCGTTCGAGGCGGAGCAGAATCTCGAAGGACTTTCTTTCGAAGAGCGAATGGCGGTCTACAAAAAAAAGTACGCTGGAAATTCCGTCTCCGAACAAAGCGCGAATTTCGCAAAACGCGGTCGCGCGGAAGGCAAGGATTTTTCAAAGAAAAAGAATCGCAAAAACTCCGTTTCCAATTCTGCAAAGCCGAAATCGAACGCCTCGCGAAAAGGCGGAGTTTCTCGAAAAGCGGACGTTCGCAAGGAAAAGAAAACGCTCGAGAATACGGGATTTTTCGCGCGTCTCAAAAAGTTTTTCGGCGGAAAGGGAAAATAGGTGCTCGGCATTTTATCTGCCATGCGACAAGATTCTATTATTTTGGAGTTAAAAATTGATTACGGTTTCAGACGTTAGTTTAAAGTTCAGCGAAAAGCCTCTTTTCAAGGACGTGAATTTGAAATTCACTCCGGGCAATTGCTACGGAATCATCGGCGCGAACGGAGCCGGAAAATCCACGTTCCTCAAAGTGCTTTCGGGCGAACAGGAGCACGATTCGGGAACGATTGCGATTGGCTCGGGCGAGCGAATGGCCGTGCTCAAGCAGGATCACTTCGCGTTCGATTCGTACTCGGTGAAAGATGCCGTGATGTTCGGCTTTCCCAAACTTTACGAAGTGGCGAAGGCGCGCGAGGCGATTTACGAAAAAGAAGATTTCAGCGAAGAGGACGGAAACCGCGCCGCGGAACTTGAAGGCGAGTTCAGCGAGATGGGCGGCTGGGAGGCGGAAAACCAAATCGAACAGATGCTTTCAGGCCTCGGGCTGGAAGAGGAATTCCACGACAAGATGATGTCGGAACTTGACGAAAGCCAAAAGGTTCGTGTCTTGCTCGCGCAGGCACTTTTCGGAAATCCTGACATCTTGCTTTTGGACGAGCCGACGAACGGACTTGACTTGGAATCGATCGCGTGGCTTGAGGAATTCCTGATGGAATTCCCGAACATCGTCATCGTCGTGAGCCACGACCGCCACTTTTTGAATTCGGTCTGCACTTATATCTGCGACATCGACTACGGCAAGATAAGCCAGTTTACCGGCAACTATGACTTTTGGTATCAGATGAGCCAAATCATGCAGCGGCAGGCGAAAGACCAAGCGAAAAAGCGCGAGGAAAAAATCGCCGACCTCAAGGAATTCATCCAGCGTTTCGCGTCGAACGCGGCGAAAAGCCGCCAGGCCACGAGCCGCAAAAAAGTTCTCGAAACTTTGGAACTCGAGGAACTGCCGGTTACGAGCCGCAAATTTCCTTATGTCAATTTTCGTCCCGAACGGCCAATCGGAAACAATGTGCTTGAAACGAAGTCGGTTTGCCTTTGCGAGGACGGCGAAAAACTTTTGGACAATTTTTCGCTCGTCGTGAATCGCACGGACAAAGTGGCTTTCGTCGGAATCGAACACAATTCGATTTCCGCGCTTTTCGACATAATCGCGGGACAAAGAAAAGCGGATTCGGGCGAATATTTTTGGGGGCAGACTGCGAAATTCTCGTACTTGCCGCGCGACAATTCCGCGTTCTTCGAAAACAGCTTCAACATCACCGAATGGCTCAAGCAATATTCTCCCGACCAAAACGATGCGTACGTGCGCGGATTTTTGGGACGGATGCTTTTTTCCGGCGACGAATCTTTGAAAAGCGTGCGCGTCTTGAGCGGAGGCGAAAAGGTTCGATGCATGCTTTCGCGAATGATGCTTTCCGGCGCGAACGTTTTGATTTTGGACGATCCCACGAATCACCTCGACTTGGAGGCGATTCAAAGTTTGAACGAAGCCTTGGTGAGTTTTCCCGGCGTCGTGCTTTTTACGAGCCACGACCACGAGTTCATCCAGTCCATCGCAAACCGAATCGTGGAAATCACTCCGCGCGGCGTGATCGACAGAATGATGCCGTTCGACGACTACCGCGCCGACAAGCAAATTGCCGAAATGCGCAAGGAATTCTACAAAGGAAGCGGAAAGAAAATCCGCTTGTAATTTCGGCGCGGAGAAGGGCGGGCGGCGTTTCGCATTTTCCCGCAAATCTTCCGCGCGGCTTTGTGAAAGAAAAAAATGCAAAATATTTTTGTTTTTCTATTGACAAAAAAATGAAAATATTGTATTTTATTCAAAGTAATGCCGCTGTAGCTCAGTTGGTAGAGCGGTGGACTGAAAATCCATATGTCGTTGGTTCGATTCCAACCGGTGGCAAAGCAGCGTTTTATGACGCTGCTTTTTTTATGCCTCGACATGCATTTTGAATGTTTTTAAATCCTTGTCAAAAATCTAGTGTTTTTGAAAAAACTTCTTGACTTAATCTCGCGTTCATTGTATAATGATGAAATTGGATTCGTCATGTAAAATTCTTTGGCAAAATTCGGACGTATTAAAATGGCACAGAAAAATATCGACCTTGCGGGCGGAAAGCCTTTGCAGGGAAAAAACAAATTTTGGTTTTCGCTGAAAAAAAGCCTGCCGCTTGTGGTGACTTGCATCCTTGCGTATTTGGCGGCGGCGTTGATCGCGTTTTTCGGCGTGAGCAGGAATTCCACGGTGGCTTCGTTCGCGCTCGACGAATACGAAGTGGGGCAGATTGCCGACCGCACGATAATTGCGGATCGCAGCCTTCCAAGCACGATGGAATATCCTACGGCCGTCCGCGAAGGCGAAAAGGTCATCCGAAAGGGATTCGCGATTACGGAAGAAGGCTACCGCAAGCTCGAAAAGATGGCGAACACGCGCGAGTACATCGACTACTTGGCGTTTGGCGGCGCGTTGCTTTATCTCGCGCTCCTTTTGGCTTTGTGGATTTTTTTGTATTCGCCTGTGCTTTTGGGAAGAAAAGTTTCTCTCAAGGAAATAATAACGCAGATAGTTTTTTTCCTCGCTCTTTATTCGGCGACGGTTTTTTCGCAGAAATTGCCGTTCGTGCCGAACAGTCCGTATTTGCTTTGCATTTTCATTCCGTGCGTGCTTTTCGTGCTTTTGAGTTCGATTCTTTTCGGGGAAAAGTCGGCTCTTTTCTTTTCGCTGATTTCGGCTCTTGGAATTTTGAATGCGTCGAATTATGAAATAAAAGTTTTCCTTTTCGTGCTCATCGTGAGCGTTTCTTGCTGCCGCATCGTCCGAAAAATCGAAAACCGAATTCAAATGGTTTTTGTCGCGATAATCACGGCTCTTTTGAACGGAGTCGCGGCTTTCGTGCTCAAAGTTGTTTTCAACGACGCGATGGCGGACATGCCGCGCCTTCTTTTGGCTCTGGCCGCGAACGGATTTTTGTGCGGAATCCTGGCGATGGGATTTTTGACTTTGCTCGAGCAAGTCCTGAACACGGCTTCGGTTTTCCGCCTCATCGATTTGAGCGATTTGAACAATCCGCTTATGCAAAAAATGCTTCTCAACGCGAGCGGAACTTACAGCCATTCGCTCATGGTGGCGCAGCTTGCGGAAAACGCTTGCAAGGCGATTGGCGCGAATTCGCTTTTGGCGCGGGTGGGCGCGTATTATCACGACATCGGCAAAATCGACCAAAGCGAATATTTCGTCGAAAACCAGGCCGGCGAGAACAAGCACGACGAAATCAATCCCGCGCTTTCGGTTTCGATAATTCGAAGCCATGTGAAAAAAGGCGTGGAAATGGCGAGGCAAATGCGCCTTCCGCCTCAGATAATCGACATCATCGCCGAGCATCACGGAAACGGAGTGATTGGATATTTTTACGCCGAGGCTCTCAAAAAAGATCCCAACGCGAACGCCGAGGATTTTTCATATTACGGAAATCCGCCTTCGAGCAAGGAAAGCGGCGTGGTGATGATTGCAGACACGGTGGAAGCCGCCTGCCGGACTTTGGAAAAGCCTTCCGTTCCGCGTTTGGAAAAATTCATCCAGACTTTGATTGACGGAAAATTGCAGAATCATCTTTTGGACAATTGCGCGCTCACGTTCGCGGACTTGGCGAAAATAAAGGCGTCGTTCGTTTCAATTTTGGCGGGCTATTATCACAGCCGAATCGAATATCCGAACCAAAAAGATCCAGATGCCGAAAAGGAAAGCGAGTCCGCCGCCAAAAAGACGGACGCTGGCGCGAAGGCGAAAAAAGGCAAGGAAAATGGCAAATAGAATTCTTGTTTCTGCGGAAGACGGAATGGATGCGCCCGAATGGTCTTGCAAAGTCGAGCCGTTTTTGAAAAAGTCGCTTGCCGCGCTCGGCCTTGACGGGCGCGAAATTTCTGTCTTGTTTTGCGGCGACGATTTCATTCGGATTCTTAACAAGGATTATCGTAACGTGGATGCGCCCACCGATGTTCTTTCTTTTGAAAGCGGCGAAAAATATTCGGATGAAGAGGGCGAGTGGCTCAACATGGGCGACATCGTGATAAGCCTCCCGATGCTTTCGCAGAACGCGCGATATTTTTCCACGAGCGAAAACGCGGAACTCAAGCGGCTTTTGCTTCACGGCGCGCTCCATTTGAACGGAATGGATCACGGAGACGAGCACATCGAGGCGGGAAAGCCGCCCGAATGCGAGATGCTTTGTTTGCAGGAAAAAATTCTTTCGGAACTGGAAGAGGAGGAAATCGTGCCGAATTCGATTTCGGCATCTTGAACTTAATTCTATGGGTATCTTTGATTTCAAGCACAAAAAAGAAGACTCCAAGCAGGAAAACGCTCAGCGTCAGATTCTCAACGAAGAAAAAAAGGACATGATTCGCGGCATCGAAGATTTGTCGGAAACGAGCGTCAAGGAAGTGATGGTTCCGCGAATCGACGTTGACTTCATCAACATAAACACGCCGCAGGACGAGCTTATGGAAAAAATCGCCCAAAGCGGCCATTCGCGCTTTCCCGTCTACAGCGACTCGATTGACAATGTTGTGGGAATTCTCTACGTCAAGGATTTGATTCGTAATATTTCCAAAAAAGAAGAGACTGTCTTGGACAAAGTGATTCGAAAGCCGTTTTTCGTGCCCGAATCCAAGCGAATCGACAGCCTTTTGCGCGAATTCAAGCGGCGGCACGTCCACATCGCGATTTCCGTGGACGAGTACGGCGGAGTCTCGGGCATTGTCTGCATGGAAGACATCATCGAAGAAATTGTGGGCGACATTCAGGATGAATTCGACAACGAGCGCGAGGACATAATTTCGCTCGGAAGCAACGCCTGGCTTTGCGATGCGCGGACGAATTTGGACGACTTGAACGAGGAAATCGGCTCGGAATTTCCTTCGGGCGAATTCGACACGCTCGGCGGATTTGTTTTCGACTTGTTCGGAAAAATTCCCGTAAAGTACGAAAAAATTTCATGGGGCGCGTACGATTTTATCGTGCAGGACATGGAAGGCCACAGAATCAACGTCATAAAGATAATCTTGCGCGGCGAAAAGGACGATACTGAAAGAAAAGAGAATTAATTCGCGCGGCTTGGTCGGCAAAACTTGGGGGTGGGAATGAAATTTGTTTTTAAAATCGCGCTTTGCGCTGCGGCGTTGTTTTGCGCGGCAGAAATTTTCGCGCAGTCGAGGCGGAACGCGCAAGGACTTTTCGCGGAAGGAATCGAGGCGGAAGACGATCGCGATTGGTGGGCGGCGAGCGAAAAATTTCAGGCGGCGGTCCGCGCGAATCCCGCCTATGCCGACGCTTGGTTTCACCTTGCGAAATGTCTCTATCAAATGCAAAGTTTTGAACTCGCTTTGCAGAATCTTCAGAACGCGAAAAAATATTCGCCCGAACGCACGGACATCCTGAATCTTGAGGGAATGTCGCTGATTTCGCTCGGACGCTTTGACGACGCGGAAAAGATTTTCACTCAAATTCAAAAAAAATATCCGAACGACATCGAATCGAGATTCGGGCTTGCAGAACTCAACCTTTTGAAAGGACGCACGACTGTCGCCGAAAGGCTTTATTCGGACGCGCTTTCGAAAAATCCCGGGAACGTCAAGGCACTTCTTTCGCTCGCGCTTTTGAAATCCGAGTCGAAGGATTCTCCAAGGGCGGAACGCTACGTGAATGAAGCCTTGCGCGTGGGAAGCGCGGATCCGCAAGTCTATTATATCGCGGCTTTTCTCGATTTTAAAAACGGAAAGTTCGACGCGGCAGAAAGGCGGTGTCTTTCCGCGCTCCAGCTCGACGGAAATTATGCCGCGGCTTACGAGCTTTTGTCGCTGGTATATTTCGCGCAAGGAAGGTTTTCCGAAGTCATCGATTTGGCGGATTTCGGAATTTCCCGCGATCGCGAAAACGGAAACATTTGGTATGTCAAGGGACTCGCGCAGCAAAAACTTGGCCGTGAAGCAGACGCGCTCGAAACTTGGATTTTGGGACTTGAAGCCGTGGGCGACGACGAGATAATGCGCGCGGCATTCGAACTTTTGGTTTTGGAAACGCTTCCTTTGGAAGATCCGCGCCGCGCGGACTGGGCGAAATTCCATGTGCAAAAAGGCTTGGAGCATTCAAAGCGTTATTCAGGGCGCGCGATGCGCTACGAATATCAGTCGGCGTTGCGGCTTGACCCGCAGAATTTCCGGGCGAGAAATGCGTTTTCGAATTTGCTCCGCGCGGAAGGCTACAGCGAAAATTATCTTTCCCAAATGCGCTTCATTCAGGAAAATGAAATTTTGCAAAGCGGAATCCAAGCGATGAAGGACGAGGGAAAGACGATCGATGCCGCAGACGAGAAATTCGCGCTCGTAAAACTTTCGGACACGGTTGAAGGCTACGAGTCGCTTTTGGAAAACACTCTCGCAAGAAAATGGGATGTGAATCCTTTTTTCCTCGACAAAAATCGATGGAATCTGCGGATTTACTACATGGATTCGAGCGCGCCGCTCGCCCATCCTGAGCTGAGCCGCGTGGCTGCCGAACATCTTTGCGTTTTGTTCGGCGGCGTTTTGGGACAAAGCGTCGAAGTTTCCGCGCACCGCGCCCGCGATTTTTCTGCGGCGTATTCCGATGCCTACAAGGGCGGCTTCGACTATTTCATAATTTTGGACGCGGAGGAGGACGAGCGCGACATCAAGTTCGAGGCGACGATGTATTCGGGACGAAACGGAACGGAAGCGAAAAAATTCTCCACGTTCAAAACCGGAAATGACAGGTACGCATCGTCGCTTTTGAATTTGCGTTCGGCGATATTGGCTTCGCTTCCGATTCGCGCGAAAATTTTGAATCGTTCGGGAAAGGACATTCTCGTGGACATCGGGCGCACCGAAGGAATGGTTGCTGGCGCGAAATTCGCAGTCGTTAAGCGAGGCGCGCTTCGCACTTCCGATACGGGGGTGGGCGTTTCTTATTCCGAAAAAGATTTCCTTGGAACGGTGACGCTTTCCAATGTCGGCGAGGACATTTCCGAAGGCGTTTTGGGCGACACGGGATTCTATGACATGGTGAACGCGCGCGACGAAATTGTGCTGGTGGAAATTCCTGGAATGGAAAATTCATCCGAAAACGACATCGCAGAAGACACTTCGCCCGCCGCAAACCAGCGCGGCGTTCCAGTTTTGACTGCGATGCCTGAAATCGATGGCGATCCGTTGCGCGGGGCTTTGAGCACGGGACAAAAAAATTCCACGCTGGTCGATATGATTCGCCGAATCCGCTAAGAAATTAGAATTCGCTTTCCATCAAGTCGAGGCTCGAATCGATCCATTTTTTGGCGAGCGCGGGAAAAATTTCCTGCACGGCAAGAAAGCATTGCACGGCTTTTTTGTATTCGCCGCAAAAATAAAAACTCTCGCCAAGATAGAATTCCGCGCGGTTCGTGACTGCGGCGTTTCGATTCACGCTCAAAAAATCGATGAAAAGTCCCACGCTTTCGCGGTATTTTCTCTGAACGAGCCCTTCGCGCAGTGTCTCGAACAAAATGTATCCGTCGCCTCCGTCCGGAGCGAACATGTCGTCTTCGAAAAAATACGGCGTTTTGAAAGGCTCGGACTTTTGTTTTTTTGAGCCGTTCGCCAAATTCGCGACGCTTTGCTTCGCCTCTTCGCTGAATTCCTTGCGCTCGTTTTCAAGTCCAAGAATCGTTCCCGGAAATGGAAGCGGCGTTTTTCGAAGCGGCGGCGCGGCTTGTTCTTGATTTGCGGCGGAAAATTTCTGCATTGAATTTGAATTGGCATTTTGCGGAAAATTTGATTTTTCATTTGAAGCGGAAGGCGGATTTTCTTCGAACTCGTTTTCGCTTTGGGCGCGTTCTTCTTTCGCAGAAATTCGCGGACGCGCTCCGCTTGTGGTGCTGTTAAGCCCGGGAATTATCGCTTTGTAGTCGCCTTTTTCGGTGACGGCAATCACCGCGTAAAAATATTCTCCGCCCTTTGAAACTGTGTCGATATATTGAGAGCCTGCGACGTGTGCGATTGGCGAAATATGCGCGATTTCTTGATACGAGGAAATTGGCTTTGCCGCGCGATAGATTTTCGCGCCTGTAATTTTTGAGGTCGTCCTTTCGGGAAAAGTCCATGCGATTTCTATGTTTTTTTCCGCGCCCGCAATTGCGGAAATTTTATTCGCCACCGGACGGCTTTGAGAAAATATGTTTTCGGCGTACAAAAAAGTCGTTAAAAAAAACGCAATTTTTTTCAAGGCGTTCATACATATATTTTAACGGCAGATTTGAATTGTTGCAAGCGCAATCGCGCGATTTTAGAAATTTTTTTCGCGCCCTGCAATCTTGCAATTTCCGTCGCATTCCATTATACTGTATTGCAATTGCAATTTTCAAAAATTGCAATTATATTTTTATAGGAGAAAATTATGTTGGAAGATTTGAAGCAGCCGATCGGCGAATTGAAAGAAAGCATCCTCAATGTTTGGGGGCGTCTTTGACGCGGACTCGGTTTACAAAAAAATCGCGGAACAGGAAGAGCTGACTTCTAGCCCGAATTTTTGGGACGATGCGAAGGCCGCGCAAAAAGTGATGAGCCGGATAAAAATTCTCAAAGGGCGAGTCGAGCCGTGGAAGGAACTCAAGGCGCAGATTGACGACATTGATGCGCTTTATGAGCTTGCCATCGAATCAGGCGAGCAGGGCGAAGAATCCGAAATAAGGCAGCAGCTGGAAGAGGCGCAGAAAAAGTTCGAGCATGAAAGCCGAATGAGTCTTCTTTCGGGCGAAGTGGATTCTTCTTCAGCGTTCCTTACGATTCATTCGGGCGCGGGCGGAACTGAGGCGGAGGACTGGGCGTTTATGCTCAGCCGAATGTATTCGCGTTGGGCGGAGCGTCGCGGATTCAAACTCGAAACTGTTGACATTCTTGAAGCCGAGGGCGGAATCAAGTCGGTCACATTCCAAATCGAAGGTGAGTATGTCTATGGCTATCTCAAAGGCGAGGCCGGAATCCATCGGCTTGTGCGCATAAGCCCGTTCGATGCGAATGCGCGGCGGCACACTTCGTTCGCGAGCGTCTATGTTTTTCCTGTCCTTGACGATACGATTGAAGTGGATATTCGTCCCGAGGATTTGCGCGTGGACACTTACCGCGCGGGCGGCAAGGGCGGCCAGCATGTCAACAAGACGGATTCGGCCGTGCGCTTTACGCACTTGCCCACGGGAATCGTCGTCGCGTGCCAGACCGAGCGCAGCCAGCTTATGAACCGAGCCACGGCGATGTCGATTTTGAAATCAAAGCTTTACGAATATTATCGCGAGCAAAAGGAAAAGGAGACCGCCAAATTCGGCGCGGAAAAAAAGGACATCTCGTGGGGCAATCAAATTCGCTCGTATGTTTTCCAACCGTACACGATGGTGAAGGATTTGCGCACGCGCGAGGAAACTGGAAACATTCAGGCGGTGATGGACGGCGACATCGACCAATTTATCGAAGCGTATTTGAACGCCATGTGGAAAGGACTTCCCCTTGATGCGGAAGATTCGGACGATTCAGGCGAATGTTAGAATCGGCGGACGCTCGGCGTATCGGCTTGCGGGAGTTTTCCTTGGATTTGCGTTTTCCGCGCTGGATTTTCAATTTGATGATCCTCGTTTTTTTCTGCGCGAATGCGCTTTGCGAAGATTCGTCTGGCGAAGCGTGGATTCTTGCGGCGCAGAAATTCGAAATCGAAGAATACAAGGAACATTCCGCCGCTCTTGAATCCGCCGCCGCCGTGATTCCGAAATTGATTTTGGAGCAGATTTCGCTTGACACAAAACGTACTGTCTTGCGCGATGAGCGGCTTTCGCAAAAATTGGATTCGCTTTTGACGGAGCGGCTTTCGCTTTTTTTGGATTTGAGCAAAGAAGTAAAGTCGCGCGACGCGCTTGTTTTGAACAACTACACGATGTTCGAATATCAAAGCGCGCTCAAGGCGCAGGAAAAGAAAATCGACGATGTGCAAAAAAAAATTGACGCGAATTTGAAGGCGCAGGAAGAGGCGATTTTTCCCGAGACGGCAAAAAAAAGAAGCGCGCGGAAAATGCGAAAGTTGTGGGAGCCTGAGTCAAGGCAGGTTTCGCTTTACGGACAGGATCCCGAAAAACTTTTTTCTCCGAGCGACTCTTCCAAAAAAGAAGGCGTGGATTCGCGCGCGTTCGCAAAGGAAATTGCCAATGCGAAAATTTCGGGACTTGTCTCCGGCTCGATGATTTCTTATGGAAATTATTTGAGCGTGACTGCGGAACTCAATGTTTTTCCGGGCGCGAAAAAAGTTGCTTCTGTTACGGAAGTGGGAGCGTTGAGCGACATTCGCCAAATCGCAAAAAACATCGCGTTCGCGCTTTTGCCGAAAATCGCCAATTCGATGCCGGTGGAACTTGAGTTCAATATTTTTCCGGAGGCTGCGGCAGAAAACGCAACGCTCACGATTGACAGCGTTGTCTATCGTCCCGTTCCGAAAAAAGTTTCGCTTGGCTCAGGCTTCCATTCGATTTCCATTGATGCCGAAGGTTTTGCGCGGGAAACTTTTTTGTACGACTTTTCCGGACAGAGCAAATTTTTGGTGGAAGTGAATTTCCGCGAAGAATCCAAAGGCGAAATAAAATTGGCTTTGAGCCGCTTTGTTCCCGGCACGATGTTTTTCGACGGAAAATTCGCAGGCGAGTCTAGCGCGAGCGACTTTGTGAAAGTGCCGCTCAAAGTAAACGGCAACACCGTGTTCGGATATTTCGAAGGAACTGTAAAAGACAAGGACGCGGAAGGAGGCGAGCGAAGCGAAACGATGTTCATGATGATTCCGTCGAATTTGATGGCGGACGGCGCGGAATTGGAAATGAATTTGCGCGTGTTCGACGTGAGCAAGAATATCGACAAAAGGCGCAGGATGTTGTACGTTTCTTATAGCGCGCTTTTGCTTTCGCTGCCAATTATGTTTTATTCATATGGACGCTACGATTCCATTATGAACGGATATTTGGCGGGATATGGAAATTTTGATTATGACGAGCTCAAACTGTATAGGACGATTTCGTTCGTTGGAATCGGACTTGTTTCTGCTTGCGGCGCGTGGATGGTGACGGAACTAGTCTTGTATCTGCTTGCGGTTGAAAAGACTCTTCCGTCGAAAGCGAAAAAAATAAAAAGCAAGACGCTTCGAAAAATGGAAGTCGAACGCGAACTTGAAGAACAACGCGCGCTCGAAGAAATGGCTGCGTCGCAGCTGGATGAAGAAGCGGAAATTTTGCAAGAGGATTCGGATTCTGAAATTGAGGCGGATTGAAAATCGGATTTTGCTTGCGCCGAAAATTTTTTCATTGTTGAAAAAATAAGGACAATTAAAATCAGCAACTAAAATGGCGTTGCTGAAAATTATCGGAGGTATGATAAAAGCACCGCACAAATGGCGCGGTACTTTTATCATGTCAAGTTTCCGTTGGAAACTTGCATATCAAATGCCACTTCTCATTTCATTACGAAGTGGCATAAAAAGTCAAGAAAGAAAGTTGCAACTTTCTTCTTGACTTTTTATCGGAGGCGAAAAAATGGCTAGATTGACTTTTGCACAAAAAATCAAAAATTTGTTCGTCGGAAAAAATTCTTTGGACGAAGATTTTTTCGACGACTTAGGCGACGCGCTGATTGAAGGCGATGTGGGAGCCGCGCTCGCGATGGAAATTGTGGACTCTCTTTGCGAGATTTGCCGAAAGGAAAAATTTTCTTCGCAGGACGAAATCTTGAAAAAATTGAAAACGCTTTTGCTTCCTTATGTCAAAAGTTGCGCGCTTTCCGTGGAGCAAGGCAGGAACAATATTTGGATGCTTCTTGGCGTGAACGGCGTGGGAAAGACTACGAGCGCCGCGAAATTGGCGCGCCTTCAAAAAAACGCTACGGGCGCGAACGTTTTTCTTTCTGCGAGCGACACTTTTCGCGCGGCGGCGGTGGATCAAATTTCCATGCACGGCGAGCGGCTCGGAATCCGCGTTGTCGCGCACCAAATGGGAAGCGATCCTGCGGCCGTGGTTTTCGACGCGGCGGAATCGCTTGCGGCGCACGGCGGCGGGCTTGTCATTGCGGACACGGCGGGGCGGCTTCACAACAAGGAAAACCTCGTGCGCGAGCTTGAAAAAATCGATCGCATTTGCCGCCAAAAGTCCGACGAAGGCTGCTACAAAAAATTGCTCGTCGTGGACGCGACCACCGGGCAGAACGCGCTTCGCCAGGCGGAAGTTTTCAACGATGCCGTCGGCGTGGACGCGCTCATTCTCACAAAGTACGATTCGAGCGCAAAGGGAGGGGTGGTGATTTCCATCGGCAAACAACTCGGCCTTCCTGTCTGCTACGTCTGCACGGGCGAGGGCTACGACGACATTTCGGAATTCAACGCGGAAAAATATTTGGATGAATTTTTGGGAATATGAAATTTGTTTTTGCATTTTTCATTTTGACTTTCTCGTTTTTTTCTTTCGCGCAAGTCGCAAAATCTTCTGATAAAAAATCAGCGCAAGAAAATTCCGCAATCGAAGAAAATGTTTCGAACATTGAAAGCGGAGAAAATGATTCGCTTTCAAAAAATTCTGCTGAAGAAAAAAAATCGTTCGAAGAAAAATATTTGCTTTTCAAAACTTCGTCGCAAGAAATTCGCATGCTCGAAACGAACGCCGACATTTTTTCCGCGTCATCGTCCGCGCAAAAAAATCGCGTGCTCACAAACATTTCGGGCGGCGAACTTCAGCGGCGTTTTTATGACGAAAATTTCCGCCTTTCAAAAATCGAATATTGGCAGATCGCATCTTCGAGCGCGCAAAGCAAAATGCGCCGTCGCAAAACTTACGCATTCGGCGCGGACGGAAAAATCAGCGAACTTCGCGAAAATGATTTTGACGCGCAAACTTCTTCGATAACTTTTTTCAATTCGGACGGAAAAATCCGCTCGAGCAGAAAAAACATTTTGCGAGACGGTAAACTTGATTCGTTTGAAATTTTCACTTACGAATATGACGGCGAAGGGCGCGTCCTTCAGGAGGATCGGAAACTTTTTCAAGTGCAAGGAAAAAAGCAAAAGCGCGTTCTTTCGCAGCGCGTCGTGAACAAATATTCTGGCGAAAAAATTTCCGAAACTTCGTTTTACGAAAATTCGGCTTTGCGAATTCGCACGGCTGTCTCTTAGAAACAAATCCCAGCCCCCGCGACAGGCAGAAATAGCGTTTGGCGGGTTGGGGGTGAAAAAAAAAGGGGGGGG
>CAMWWZ010000061.1 GCA_947178095.1 uncultured Treponema sp. | reverse complement strand
CTCCCCCACCCCACCACAAATTTTTTTCAAAATATCTCGCCAACCACTTGACACATTTTTCGCATTCCGCTATAATATCATCATTCTATGTCTCCTTCGTCTAGTGGTTAGGACATCGGGTTTTCATCCCGACAACAGCGGTTCAATTCCGCTAGGAGATGCTACCCCCTATAAACGCAATTTCATCCAACAGCGCGAAGCAAGATTTTAAGCCATCAAAACGCGCGAAACTTTCCCTTGACTTTTTCCCAAAATAATGCTACAATGAAATTCATGCGCGGATTGTTTTTGAAACACGCAGATTCTCGTACCCCCCCCTATGCCGCCGGACGCATTCTGACGCTTCCTCGCATCGCAAGGGCGGATTACCTTCGCGCAAATCAATTTCAGATTGTCGCCTATCCAGGAGTTTCGGATAGGCATGTTTTGGGACAACGTTGAAATCTACAGAAAGCAGAAGAACCTAACCTACCGCGCAATCGCGAAAATCATGGGCACTGGAGATACGACCATTTCTTCAATGCGGCAGTTCGGGACTGAGCCGCGCGTGAGCGACGCGCTGAAAATCGCGGACGCCTTGGGCGTGGATGTGCGCATTTTGGCAGGCGTTGAAAACGTATGCTGCGGCCAAAGAATCAGGGCGGTCACTTTCGGCAATTTCGATTTGCTCGTAGACGGGCGGCCGCTCCATTTCAAAAGAAAAAGATCGAAGGAAATGCTTGCCTATCTCATAGACCGCCACGGACATTCCGCCACAAGGCGCGAAATCGCCGCGATCCTGTTCGAGGACGAAAGCTACGACAGAAGCCAGCAGAATTATTTCGGAATGATTGCCGCAGAACTTAAAAGCACGCTCGATTCCGCAGGAATAGGCGAAATATACGTCCACGACACGGATTCATTTTCAATAGACGCGAACAAAATTTCCTGCGACTTGTACGAATACGAAGCGGGCGAACCTTCCGCATTGAACTCGTTCCACGGAGAATACATGGCGCAATACAGCTGGGGCGAAATGCGAATCATGGATTTGTACTTGCTCGCAGAAAAGCGCAAGCAATCGTACGAATGAAAAATGCGGCGCGCGCAAGCAAAAGCAATGCCGTCTCACATTATGTCGAATTCCTTCATCAATTTTCTGCGGAGCGTCTTGCATTCCGGCGTTTCGAGCCCCATGCGCTCGGCGGTGTCCAAATCCTCAAGCGAGCCGTGAAAGTCGCTCAAATTGTATTTCGAAAGCGCGCGGCGAAAATACGCATGCGACTGAAACTCGTTCAGCTCGAGCGACTTCGAAAAACATTCCACTGCCCTTTCGTTTTCGCCCAAAACGCTGTGCACGATGCCCATATAATAGAGCGAGCGGAACACGTCCTTTCCTAGCGCGGAAGAACGTTCAAAATCGCCCAAGGCCTCGGCATATTTGTTCTGCGCGAAATACGCCATTCCCCGATGCTTCAAAATCACCGAAAGCACGGTGTCGTCAAGAGTCGTCTTGGAAGAAATTATGCGCGAATATATTTCCACGGCGAAATCCAAATCGCCCGAATTGTGCGCCTGAAGCGCGCGCAAAATCATGTCGTCTATAGTGCCGTGAACGTAAGGAGAAGGCCGCCCGATTTCTTCTTTCGAAAAGTCGCTTTTCGCCGAAGGCTCAAGCCCGTTTTTGCTGTCGGTGACGACATCGGCCTGGCTGTAAAACGAAGTGCGCCGCTTGTCCACTTGCCGCTGAAAATTCTTCTGATAGTCGCGAATCTCCTGAAAAATCGTGTCCGCGAGCGAAAGCGATGCGTTCACGCTGGCGAGTTTTCGTCTGAGCGGCACATCGAACGGAGTGAATTCGGTCTTGTAAATCAATTCGTGCTCGACTTCCGCCCATGCGTCCTGTAAAATCGTGCGGATTTGAATTTCGCAGCAAAGCTCCTTCGGAATCGGATGCGACTTGACGAACTCCGCGTCGAGCACAGAAAGGTCGAGGCATTCTTCTGGAATCTCTATCAAAACGTGAACCGACTCATAGCCGAATTCACGGAAACTCTGCTCCGCCCCCTTGTGCTCGATTTCACGGACATTGTATTTTTCTGAAATAATGCGCTCGACTTCCACGATGTTTTCCAAAAAAAGGCACACGACACGGATTCCCATCATGTCGGTCAAACACACAAGCGAATTTTTCTTGTAAATTTCGGAGGACTTTTGCCTCAAAACTTTTTGGTAATAACTTTTGAAAGACTTGATGCGAGACTTGAGCACAGGCCGCGGATTAAGCGTCAAATCATCTACAAGGCGGCGGCGCACATTGTTCAAAACGCACGAAAAAATCGGATTGTATGAATCGTAAAGTTTTTCGATGTCCTCTTTGCTTGGCAATTTTGAATTTGACATTCCGTTCCCCGAAAAAAATTTGACGAAATTCCGCGCGCGCTGTCCGCGCATAAAAAAAAGGCACTTCAAAAGAAAGTGCCTTTTTTTTGCCTTAGACAAGCGCGTGAAAGAAATTACTCTTCAGCCGTATCAGCCGCCTGTCCTTCATTCTGCTGTGAAGACTCACCATCTTCAAGACTTGAAGTGAATGAAGTCTCGGTCGCAAGCTTCGCCTTTTCAAGGTAGCGATTGACCTGCTTGTTGCCGAAGCGCTGCATTTCGGCAGCCTGGCGAGCGGTCTCTTTGTCCGTGATGATATGCCACAAATCTTCATCCGCAATGTCGCGCTCTGAAACAAGAACGGCTTTGTCATAGATGATTTTGACATCCTTGAAGTAGCCGATGAAGTTTCCGCCGATGTGTGAAGCATCGCGAGAAACATAGAATCCGCAGAACTTGACAAACGGCATTCCGCGAGGATAAATCGGATACACGCGGATTTCGCGGTTGCGGATTTCCGTGATGTACTGAGGATTGTTCCAAACCAACTGTTTCCAGCCGTCAAATCCGAGGTAGCCCATGAAATATCGGCGCTCGATGTTGTCGTTGTCCTTGAGAAGAACATAAAGCCCGTGAGGATAGTTCATTCCCATCGTGTTCACGGCGATGGATTTGAGCGTGCCAACATTTTTCACGACACCGTAGCCGTCTTCGAACAAAGTCTTGCCGCTCGCCTTTTCTTCGTCGGTGGGTTCTTGGCGAACGCCATCGTCATCGGCTTCGGACAAAGGCTCATAGGCCGGAATGTCGAACGCAGGCTTGATTTTCGCGTTGGCATTGTTCGCCCATTCGGGGAAAAGAATGCGAACGCCCATGACGTTGCTTCCAGCGAAAGGCACGCGCGCGCTGTCCCTAACAGGTGCGGACACGACCTTTGAATCGGCCAAAGAAAAAACATTCTTCGCAGAAGAATTCAATTCGACTTCCCATTCGGGCAAAGCGAGAGATGTCTTCATCATCTCTTTCTGTTCATCAGTGAAAGTCGCGCCCGCGGCAACAGAGAAATCCATTACCGTGTGCTTGTTCTGAGTCATTTCTCCAGTCTCTTCATCCGGACAGCAGTCTGCGTCAAGAAGAGTGAAGTCGATGAGCATAGACTCATCAGCGAACACAAGCGATGTTGCAAGCATGAACGCCGCCATAAGCAAACAGACAGTTTTCTTCATTTCAAAAACTCCTTATAATTATAGATGTAGCCTTGTCTATATTTATTATAGTATCCACGAATAAATCGTTTTTGTCAATAGTTTTGTGCGAATTTTTTTTAAATTTTTTATAAAATCCTTTTTCCTTCAATAGTCAGTTCGATTTCCTTCACCGAAGAAAAATTCTTGAAAATATTGCGCTTGAAAAGCGCGATTGATTCCATGATGTCTCCGGCATTTCCGTCCTGATAGAGCAAATCCGACGTCAAATCCACATAGAGAGTTTTTCCGCGCAAAAAGCACAGCCGCGCCTTTGTTCCCGGAGAAAAAATCGGGCGGGAACGCTCAGTCTTCGCGCCCAAAAGCAGATCGTCCACATAAAGCGCGATTTTTTCATCGCCATCTTTCGCAGGGAGAAACCTGCTTTCAATCGCGGTCCTTCCTTTGTCCACGCTTTCGAAACGAAAAACGTATCGTTTTCCGGGCGTATTCGAAAAATACGTCACCGCAGAAAAAACGAACGCTGCCAAAAGTGCCGCGAGCAGTGCGAAAGACGCAAAATCAAATTTCTTTTCCATAACAAAAACTCCAAAAAGCGCGAGCAATTCTAGCGGCTAAATCCGCGCGAACGCTCGAAGTGCGCGACAAACGCCGATATTCCATTATATATCCCGAACGCGGTTTTTTGCAAGTAGGTTTTGTCGTTCAAAAGCTTTGCTTCCTCGGCGTTGGAAACAAAGCCCACTTCCACCAAGACGCTCGGCATGTTCGAATTGCGGACGACAAACCATTCTTCCGCCTTGATTCCGCGCGGAATGCTCAAAGAGCCGATTTGCGCTCCGAGTCCGTCCATGATGAATTTCGCGATCAAAATGCTTTCGGTCGTGTATTCCTCTTCCATCATCGAATTCAAAATATTGAAAAGTTTTGGGTCCTCGGCTTTTTTGCCGCTGTCCAAAACCGTCCTGCGATAGCCGGGCGAAAGATACCAAACTTCGTAGCCGCGAGCCTTTTTGTCGAGCGACGAATTCACGTGAACCGAAACATAGAGGACGGCTTCGCGTTCCTTGAGCTTTGCGTTCATGGAATTGGCGATGTCGGTGCGCTGCTGGAGCGAAAGGAAAACGTCGGTGGAGCGCGTCATTATGATTTGCTTTTCGGGATACGCGGATTTGAGGCGGTCGGCGAGCATTTTCGAAACCGTGAGATTTATGTCCTTTTCTTTGAGAGTCACGTTTTTGCCGCCGATTTTGTGCGTCATGCTCGCGCCTGAATCTTTTCCGCCATGTCCCGGATCAATCAAAATCGCGCCGACTTTGAAATTTTCTTCCGAGGAATTTTGCGCGGAAAAATAATTTTCGATTTCGCGCAAAAAGTCGTTGCTCACGAAAATCGCGCCGTCAGAAATTTGCGGAGAATCTGTCTTCAAGAATTTTTCGTTGTTCAAAAGAATCACCGGGCTTCCCACTCGGAACGAAACTTGCTTGCCGTTTTTTTCGAGGACGCCGCCTTGCGAAAGCGTGTCCCAATAAAGCGTGGTGCCGGAAGCGACCGCCGATTCAATCAGATTTTTTTGCGAGGAATTCTGCGCGAAAACGCCCGCCGCGAAAAAGAACAAAATCAAAAAATTTGCGAGAATTTTTTCTGGCATTTCGTGCGAAAAAAATTTATTGCGCCGCATACAACGCTCCTTGTATTCCGCCGCGCATGAGCGCAGTCCAAAATTTCTTATAATGCAAATCCGCATGATTCGGGCAAAGAAAATCGAATTTTCGAACAGTTTCAATCAGCGTCAAATTGTTCCAGTCGCGCATTTCCAAAAACGGAAGCAACTTTGTCGGAATGTATTTTTCGATGCCCTCGTCCGCAGGAATTATTTTTTCGCTGTTGCAATCGAGTTCGTAAGCAAGCTCGTTTGACGCGCCTTTCGGAAGTTGGTATGCCCGAGGCGGGAACGCAAGTCCATCGACATCCTTCGCGCCGAAAAGAAATTCGTCGGTTTTGGGATTTTCTTTTTCCAAAACGAGAGTGATTTTTCCCACGGCTTCCTGCGCGATTTTTTCCGCCTCGCCGCGAGTGCTCGCGACGGAAATTATGTTGCCGCATTTTTCGACATTGCTTTTCGGAAAGCGCACTTCATCGCCAGCGGAAATTCTTGGAAAGACATTTTTCACGCCTTCGACTTTTTCGGCTTCGTCCAAATTCAGAATTTCTTTTACTTTTCCGGGAATCGAAATCCACGCTCGCTCGGCGCAGGCGAGTTTCGAAGTGTACGCAAAAATCTCGAACGGCTCGCGCACGTCAAGCGAAAAGCGGCTTTCTTCGAGCATTTGCGGCGTTCTTCCAAGCGCGACCAAAATCGCCTGCTCGGTGAGATTCAAGCCGCTCGAATACGGGAATGTCCAGCCCGACATGTAGCCGCCCGAAAGCCGCGCCGCGATTTCTCCGACCATAGAGCCTGCCTTCGTCATTTTGATGTCGGCCTTTGCCGCGCCGCAGCTCAAGCCCAAGGATTTTATTCCGCAGGCGAAAGTTTTTATCAGCGCGATATAATCTTTGTACGAAATTTGCGAAGGCATCGTGTGCCCCATTTCGATAAAATACGGCGGAAAAAAAATGTGGCGGTTTGCGAATCCTGTAATCGTGAGCGTGCCGTCGTACAAAAGCGCGTCAATCGAAAATTCAGGGCCGTCCATGAATTCTTCCAAAATCGCAGTTTGCGTCCGAGAAAATTCGAAAGCTGCGGAAAGCGCGGGAAAAAGCTCGTCCTCGCTGCGAACCATTCGGCAGCCGCGCGCGCCCATATTGTCCACGGGCTTTACGACTTGCGGATAAACGAGATTTTTCAAAACATAAGGCGAAAGTATTTCTTCCAAAGATTGCTTTTTTATTTCCAAAAAATGCGGACACGGAACGCGCGCGTTTTTAAAGCACTGCCTCATTAGAGCCTTGTTGCTCGCGTTTTCGGCGGCGCAAAAACTGTGGTTGGGAAAACCGCATTTTTCGCAGGCATAGGCGACGCTCGCGCTGAAATCAGTTCCGGCTGTGAAAACGGCTTTAAGCCCCGCGTTTTCTTTCAGGCTCAAGGCGTAACGCGCGATCGCTTCGGAATCTTTCAAATCAATCGGCTCAAAAAAATCTGCTTCACCGACGCACGGGGCGGAAGGATTCGCGTCCACAACAAAAACTTTGAGTCCCAAATTTTTCGCGCTTTGGATTGCGGGTCTTTGCATAATTCCCGCGCCCAAAATCAAAATCGATTCTTCCATTTCCCCCGCCCGACACGCGCTAGTTTTTCACGCAGTAAACTTCGTAAGTGTCTCCCAATTTGAACATTTTACATAATATCACAGCGAACGAAAAAAGAAAAGTGCCTTTTTGAATTTCGCGCTTTTTAAAAAACGGAATTCTTTCCGCGTGGATTCCAGTGGAAACGATTTTTTTTATTTTGAATCCGAACATTTTCAAAATTTTTTTGCTTCTGCGAATTTCCCAAATCGAATAATGGTCGCGCGGACTTTGCTCGAAAAATTTTTGCCTTGAAAAACGCGCGCTCACGCCGCTCGCGGACGGCGTTGAAAATGCGAACACCCCTCCCTTTTTTAAGAATTTGTTCGCCGAAGTCAGCGCGCTTTTTAAATCCTGAATGTGCTCAATTACGAACCACATTGTGAGCGCGTCGAATTGCGAAACGCCGAATTCTTTTTCCGAATCAAAATCCAAGAACGAAGCGTTCACGCACGAAAAGCCCAAATCGTTTTTGACGTAATTCACGGCGGTCACGGAAATGTCGCTTCCAAAAGGCGAAAAGCCCGCTTCGCTCGCGGCGGAAAGAAAAGGTCCGTAAGCGCAGCCAACGTCAAGTAAGTTAATATTTGATAGTGAATAGTGAATAGTTGATGGTGAATAATTAATAGTTGCGCCGGCAATTTTATTTTTTGACGCGGAGTTTTTTGCAAGAAAATTTTTTTCAAGAATTTTCTTTATGATTCGAACGCGGCGCGCGCCTTGCGATTTTATCGAATCGAAATCTTCCAAATAAGTGCGGCCGTATTGATTTTTGTATTCGCCTTCAAAATAATTTTTTTCGTATTGAACGCGGCTGTCCGTAGAAAACGCCAAGTAAATCATTTTGCATTTCAGGCAACGTCGGAAAGTGTGCGCCGCAGTCCTTGCGACAATTTTTCCATGCGAAGATTTTTCGCCGCAAACAGGACAATCGAATTTTTGCGCCAACGCAAGGCTTTGCAAAATTTCATTCCAGCCGAATTTTTTTTCGCGCGGAATTTCATTTTCGTTTTCCGAAAAAATTTTTTCAAAATATTCGCTTGTAAGGCGCGAAGGATTTTCCAAAAGCGCGCGCATTTTTTTTTCGGAAATCTCATTTTTTTCGACGCAGACAAGGCCGTATTTTTTGGAAAGCTTTTTGTGAAGCGCGCTCGTGGCAAAAAGAATCACGCGGCATCCTGCGGCCACGGCTTCGAACGCCGTAAATCCGTAGTGCGTAAAAATCAAATCGTATTCAAAAAGCCGCTCGCGCAAATCACAAACGGGCGGAACAATTTTAATTTTTTCATTGCCGAATTTTTTTTCGAAAGGAAGTTCGCCTGGCAAAATCACGGTAACATCGATTTTATTTTTTGAAAGTGCGCGCGCCGCGCTCAAAGAAATTTCCACATTTCCTTCGCCGCCGATTGCGACAAGCGCGTTTTTAACGGAAACGCTTCGGGCGGCCTTCCTGTTTTTCGGAAGCGGAACGAGCGCGGGATTTTGCAAGTTTGGTGCGCGGCGCAAATTGTACGACGGAATTATGTCAAGCAAAAAATCCGCAGCGTCGCATTTTCCGCCATCGTCAATCGAACAAAGCGAGCCGAGCGCGCTCAATTTTTGCAATTGCGATTTTTCGCTTTTGAACAAATCGGCGACAATCAAATCCCACGTCGCGCTATGAGACAACATTTTTTCAATTGAAAAATCATCGGCGTTTTTTGCGGGACGGATGATTTGAAATTCGTTCAAACCGCGCTCGACGGCTTCTTCCAAAATCGCGTCGCATTCTTTCAAATCCGAATCCGGCTCGATGTAGACAAAGCCGCCGATTTTTTTTGCAAAATCGAGGCAGCGGCGCAAATGTCCAGTTCCCCTCCCCGCGCGAACGCTCGGCACGAACAAAACATTTTTTTTCACGAACACGTCTTCGCACGCGAAAAGAATTTCCTGCGCGGAATAAGGACGAGTTTTTTTTCCGCCCGAAATTTTCTGAACGATTTTTTGCGCGCGTTTGAAATCGGAAAAAGTGTCGATAGTGGTTCGCAAATCTGGCGCGAAAAATTCTCCGTCCGCCTTTTTGAAAATCGACTTGAAATTTTCAGGATGATTGTAAAGGGAGGGGCCGACATGTTCGTGGTCGTATGGCGAATCTGTCAAAGCCGCCGCGCGCAAAAGAGACGCCGCCTTGAAAACTTCCACGCCGCTTCCATGCGGAAGTCCTGTAAACGTGAAATAATCCGCGTCCGAAAAATTTTCCTCGAATTCTTCAAGCGACTTTTGCGCCGCCTCGTAAAACAAAAAAGGATTGTCCGCCGTGGCGCGGACGATTGTTTCGCATTCAGGAAAACGCGTTTTTACGAGCGAGCAAAATCTTTCCAAAACGTCGTCGCGGCTTCCTGCGAAAATTTCCCAGCCGCAATCTTTTGCGATTTTTTCAAGCGCGTTTTCAGAATCGTAGTCGCACGCCAAAAAATATCGTTCGGCAGGAATTTTTTTCATCGCGTCCAGCGTCCACGAAAGAACGCTTTCGCCGCCCAAATTTTTCAAGGCCTTTCCAGGAAGCCTTGTCGAGGAAAGCCTGCATTGCACGATTACCGCCACGCGACTTTTCATCAGATTTTTCCCCAGTCGTTCAGCAACTTGAAAGCGTCGAACAAAAAGCGACGCTCGTTTTCGCGCACCCAATTTCGCGCGGAAGAAAATTGACGAAACGCCTCAAAAATTCCGCACGACGAACGCGCCTTGAAAGAAAAGAATTTTGAAAGCGGCAAATCGGCGCGGCCGTCCTTCATCACGGGCGCCATGTTTTTCAAAAAAAAGCGCAGTTGCGAAATGTCGGGTGTGGAATCCACGAGCGGAATTTCTTCCGCATACGAAAACGAAAGTGCCGTGGAAATTTTTACGCGCTCCCCCCAAAGCCACGCGCGGAACGCGAAATCCAAATTCTGCCAATACGGATTTTTTATCGCGTAATCAAATCCGCCGAGTCGCTTGAATTTTTTCGTGTTGTAAAATCCAAAAAAATCGAACGGATAAAGCGTCGCCTCGCCGTCGGAAATTTGAGAATCGGACTCGATGTTCAAAACCGATTTTTTTACGCCCGGAATAAATTTTATCGGAACTGCGGTTTTGTCCTGCGCGAAAATTCGCGGCACTATGCAAAAAACATTCTGCGCCGCCAAATTCTCGGAAAGTTGCGCCGTGAGAATGTTCTGCGTAATGCGAATCGAATCGCGCAAAACAAGCGCGCAAGGCGAATCGATTTCCGCCATCGCAAGATTTATCAAATCGCCGTCGGCGGCCTTTTCGAGCGGAATCACGAATTTCACTTCGGGAAAATTTTGAAGCAAATCGTCCAAATTGAAATTCTTCGAATCGTTTTCAACGGAAACAATTTTTTCAAATCCGCACTTGGTAAGGTTCTCCAAATTTTGCAGGCGCAAATAGCTGTTGCCGCTGTTCAGCAAAATCGCCGCCACATTCAAATTCGATTTTTTTTCCGAACGTCTGCCGCCGAGAATCGTGCAATTTATCTGCCGCTCGTTAAAAATTGAAGATGTAGTATTCATCGCATTTTCCGCAGCGAACGCCGTAATTTTTTTGAATGTGTTCCCGCAAAACAGAATTTTTTTTCTGCCAAATTTCTTCCAATTCGGATTCGAAAACATTTCCCAAAATTTCCGCGTCTCCAAAAGCGCAAACTTCGCGGCAAAGCGGAACGCTTCCGTCAAAAAGAATTTCCATGTCGCGTCGCAAATGCCAACACGGTTCTCGCTCCACAGGCGCAAGGTCGGCGGATTTTATCGAAGGAAGCGAGGCGCAAAAATTGTCGTATTTTTGGATTATGATTTTTCCGCCGGTCGCGCTCGACTTTTCGCTCCATGCTCGGAAAAAATTTTCAAGCTCGTCTTCGTTTTGCGTCGTGCGCGTGAACTGCGCGTAAGTCTCGCAAAAATCCGACGAAAGAATTTTTATCGCAGAAATCGCATCTTGCAAATTCGCGCCGCCATGAAGCGCGGAAAATTTTTCGTCGGAAAAAGAATCAAGCGAAACTGCGAAAATTATTTTCTTTCGATTTTCGGCCGGAACAAAATCAAGAATTTTTTTGTACGATTCACTTTCGACAAAATCTTTTAAAGCCGCTCCGTCGATTTCCAAAAACGAAGTCAAGCCGTTTTGGAAAATCTCGCGCACGAAAGAATCGATTTCGGGATGCAAAACAGCCTCGCCGAAAAGCGAAAGCGAGACGACTGCATCTTGCGAAAACGATTTCATTTTTTTTGCAAGCGAAGAAAATTTTTCAAGCGGCATCCGCAATTGCGTCGAAATGATTTTTTCGCCGTAACGCTTTTCGAAAAAATCCGCATAAGGCGAAAATGGCGGCGGCACTTTGCACGAGCAGTTCACCTGAACATTGTAGAACGCGGGAAAGGTTTTCAAAACTTCGTCGCATTCCTTTGCGATTTCCGAAATCGCGATCACGTTTTCTTCGCCGATTTTTTGCGAATCAAGTTCGAGCAAATCCGCGCGATTTTTTTCGACGAGCTTTTTCGCCAAATTTTTCGCGCTCAAAAAATTCGCATGGCAGTCGCACAAAAAATTCATCCGCAAAAGCCTGTAGTCATGGCTTGCGATTTGAGTTTCGATTTCAAAAGAATTTATGTCGGACTTTATCACGTCGAAAATCGAATCTTTAGTGACGGCGGCACTTCCCTGCTCGCCCGCGATTTTTTCGCACAAGGCGCAAATTATCGAAGCCGCGCCAGAATCCAAAATTTCAGGCGCGAATCCCGCAGGATAACCTTCAGCAAAAGTGTATTCGGCTTTGTATTCGGTGTGCAGGCGAACGAGAGCCTTTGAAAGCGGCGCGTCCAAAAATGCCGCCGAAGCGTTGGCAAAAATTATCGAAGCCTCGTTCGAATCTTTTGCGAGCGCGGACATTTTTTCAAGCAAGCGCGCGACGTTCCAATTTTCTTCGGCAAGACAAAAAACGTCTTTTGAGCCGAGCGCGGATTTTATCGCCGCCTCGTTTTTGGCAAAACAGAAGATCGCGATTTTCGAAGGCGCGAAATTCTGCGCGAGCAATTCCGCCCAAGCAAGCGTCCGCTCGAACGCGCTTTGCTCGCCGTTTTTTGAGGGAAATACTTTTTCAAACTGCGCCGCGCTTTCGGGCGAAAACAAAACAATCAGCATTTATGAAATCAGCATAGCATAATTTTTATTTTTCCGCAAGCATTTTAATTTGGAGGGAGAGAGGTAGGAGAACCTGTTCCATTTTTTAGCACGGACAAAAATTCCTGTTCGGGAACTGGACGTGAATACAAAAATCCTTGTATGTAGTCCGCGCCCACGCCTTTTACAATCTTGTCCTGCTCGTCGTTTTCCACGCCCTTGACCAAAACCGTCAAATAATTTTCTTTAAAAGCGCGGACAAGATTTTTTACGAATCCCTGAATTTCAGTTTTTTTGTCCATCATCAAAACAAACGAGCGGTCTATTTTGATTGTTTGGAAAGGAAGCGATATGACGTTCGCGAAATTCGAATAGCCTGCGCCAAAATCATCAAGGGAAAATTTCATACCCTCGCCCAAAATCCTGAGCATGTTTCTGCGAATCAAGTCGGAATCTTTCATAAAGACGCTTTCGGTAATTTCAATGGCTATGCGGCGCGGCTCGATTCCAAATCTTTCTATCGTGGACAAAACAAATTCTGCGACATTCGGGCTCACCATTTGCTCAACGGAAAAATTCACGGAAACAAATTCCACAACGTTTCCGCTTCGCGCGATGAAGTCGCAGACTTTTTCGAAAACCAATTTTCCCAGCCGTTCGACAAAACCTTTGGATTCAGCGAACGGAATGAATTCGGCTGGCATGATGTCGCCGATTTCCGTGCCCACAAGCCGCGCCAAAGCCTCCGCGCAAACGAAGCGTTTTTCGTCCACAGAATAAATCGGCTGAAAATAAACCTGAAATTGCTTTGACTCAAAATTCAATTCGCGGTCGAGAATCGCGCAAATTTTCTTGGCGCGGTTCATCTCGTCCACATGAGTTTGGTCGCAATAAATAAACTTCCGCCCTTTGCTCTTTCGCGCGCTCACAAGCAAATTGTTTATGAGTTCCATCGCACTTTCATAATCTTTGGCGTTCTGCGGAAGCTCAAGAAAAGTGGCGAGAAAATCTATCCGATGACTCACGTTGTCCAAAGTTGACACAGTTTCAAAACGCTCGAAGAATTCCGCAACGTATTTTTTTTGAGCACTAAAGTTGTTCGAAAAAATCGCGACCTTGTTCGCGCCAATTTGATACGCGCTTCTTCCAAAAAACGACTTCAAGCTCGAATAAAGATTTATCATCAAAGCGTTGAATTCATAGACGCTCATGCGGTCTTGAAGCGTAAAATAATTTTCGATTGAAATCACGCACAAAGAACCTTCGGGATTTTTCCGCAAGGCTTTTTCAAGATTCTGCTCCGTGAGCAATCCTGTATTCATGTCATATTCGAGCAAGTCGGTCTGAACACTCAAATACACGAGCAACAATGTCGCGAACGATACAGTTCCAGTCATGACCCAATACGTCGAGAAAAACTGAATCAAACTTATGCCCAAACCCAAAATCGGATAAATCACGAACGTAAGTTTTATGTGGCGCGAAAGAGTCTTCCTGTTGCAAAACACCGTAATCAAAATCAGCATGGAATAAAACATTGTTTCTACATAAGTAATGTTCTTGAGCGCACCGCGCGTGTAACCCAAAATCGGATCATAGCAAAAAATCAGATTAAATTTGAAGTTCAACGCGAACACAATCAAATACACGAAAATCGGCGCGAAAAGCGCGACATAGAAAGCCTTTTTGAGCTTCCATGAAATCGACAAAAACTCGAACACATAACTCACGAAAACAAAAGGCGTGAGTCCGAGAAACAAAAAGAAAAGAGAAGTGATTGCCGTGGAAACAGGAATCGATTGCGCGTCAAAATGTTCGATTCGATAAATCGAAATTATGTCCGCAAGGCACGAAAGCAAAGTGCAAAGCACGCAAAGCAAAAACAAAAGATTTTTTCTTTCTTTCAGCGAAAACGAAAACAGCGTATTGAAAAGCAACACCGCCGAGAGAATCAAAATGCAGATTTCGCCAAGGCTATTGTACATAACTTTGAAATGCTATATCATAATGAAAACTTTTTCAAGAGTAATTTATAAGCAAATTTTACAGGGGAAAAAAATATGTTCCGGAAAATGCGAAGGGAAAGACAGCAGCTTTCGCGCGAGGAAACGCTTGAGATTTTGAAAAACGGAAAGACCGCGATTTTGGCATTGAGCGGCGACGACGGCTACCCTTACGCCGTTCCGGTGAACTACGTTTTTTGCGAGGCGCGAGAAAATCCATGCGACGCGAACTCAAACCCGCTCGGAAAAATTTTATTTCACGGCGCGAAAATCGGCCACAAAATCGACGCGCTCAAAAGATGCCAAAAAGTGAGCCTGTGCGTGATTCAAAAAGACGACGTGATAAAAGAAAAACTGAACACGGCGTACAAAAGCGTCATCGTTTTTGGCACGGCGAGAATCTTGCAGGACGAAGAAGAAATTTTCCGCGCGGCGGAAATCCTCGGGCTGCGATACAACGAAGACGCGCAATTCGTCCGCGACGAAATCCGCCGAACGTTCGACGCGCTTTCCTGCGTGGAAATCCAAATCGAGCACGCCACGGGAAAGCAAGGAAGCACATTCTTGAAAAAAGATTGACAATTACTTTTGAAAAGGAACTTTACTTTTTTTCGAAAATCTGCTAATATAATTAATAACAGGACCTCTCGCACCTCTTAACAATGTGTCCCAGAGAGGACGTTTTTTTTAATGTTGAACACAAAAAATCCCACGACATACCAAGAACAAATGACGCTTCTCAAAACACGCGGTTGCGTTATTCCTGACGACGAGTTTTGCCTGAAGATATTGCAGTCGGTGAACTATTATCGTTTGTCCGCGTATTTCCTGCCTTTTAAGAATGCGGACGATTCTTTCAGACAGGGAACGGAATTCTCAAAAATTGTTGACATCTATCATTTTGACAGAGAATTGCGCCGCGTTTTGTTTTCCGCCGTTGAAGAAATCGAAATTTTCTTGAGGACGCAATTTTCTTATTTTCATGCGCACCGTTATGGAAGCACCGGCTATCTTTGCGCGGAAAATTTTTCCGAACGGCACAATGCCCAAAAATTCAAAGAACTCATTGACAAGGAAATAAACAATAACAAAAAAGTCCTTTTTGTCAAACATCACATCGAAAAATACGACGGAGTTTTTCCGATTTGGGTCATAACGGAACTGTTTACATTCGGAATGCTTTCGTATTTTTATGCGGACTTAAAGACACCTGATAAAAAGGTTTTGGCACGTCAACTGTATGATACCGTGCCGCAAAACATGACCAGCTATTTGCGTTGCGTTACCGATATGCGGAACATTGTCGCGCACTACGGCAGGCTGTATTACAGGATTTTCCCCGCCATTCCTGCAAACATTGACGTTCCTGAAACGGCAAAACGAAAATTATGGGGCGCGATACAGGCAGTCCGATTGCTTTATCCGAACAAGAAAAAATGGAACGAGGAAATCATTCCTGCCATGCAAAATGTATTTGATTCCTATGCGGGCAGCATAGACCTTGCGCACATAGCCTTTCCGAACGACTGGGCGGAACGTATCAAAAACCGGTAAAAAGACTTCCAAACCTGCGATATATCCGCCAAGTGCTTCCCACTTGCCCGCCCCTATACAAACATCATTGACATTAGCCCCCGCCTGTGCTACAATTTGTCAATGCAGAGAAATGCGGGAAGCGAAACCCCAGTAGCAATTGCCCCACCATTGTGCGCGAAAGCATCCTGCATAGCAAATTCCTTCCCGACACTCAACAAATACCCAAAAACTGCGATTGATGCCTTGTCAGCATTCAACAAGCACCTAGAAACCGTGGTTGATGGCTTGCCAGCACTTGATAAGTACCCAAAAACCATGGTTTACGGCTTCACAGCACTCGACAAGCACCCAAAAACCGCAGTTGACGCATTGCCAGTACTCAACAAGTGCCCAAAAACCGCAGTTGATGGCATTTCGTCGCATAAAAAGTATGTAAAAACTGCGGTTGATGGTTTTGCGTTAAAATTGGTGGCGCGAGTTTTCGAAGAAAACTCGGTAGGCAAGCCGAAGGCTTGCGATGTTGATGGCTTCGCGTCGCTCAATGGACATAAAAACTGCGGAGTTTTGCTCTAAAAGTTTGCGTAGCAAACTGTAATATTAACAATGCGTTTTCACTATTGTGAGCGCACGGCAAAAAGTCGCTCGCGATTTTGAGGAATCGCATTCGGCTTTTTGGAGGAGAAATCAGAATGAAAGAGATTCAGACAGTTGCGCTCACGCATATGGCGAACGCGGCGCATTTTCTTTTCGTGTCGAACATGGCGGGGCGCGCGGAGAAGGACGCGGCGGTGTCCGAAAAGTGCGCGGCGCAGGTGAAAGCGTTGCGCGAGGCGGTCACGGCGGAGGACGAGAACCTTAAAATCAGCGCGAAAAGTCTCACGACTGACAAAATTGCGGCGGCGGACAGATTGCGCGACCAGCTTTATGCCGGCTACAAAAAGGCGGTGGCGGGCTATGTGAACTTCCCGGTGGAGTCGCTCGCGGACGCGGCGAAGGTTCTTCAGCAGCACATCAAGGACTACAGGATTGATGTGCAAGCACAGTTGGACAAGGAGACGGGGCTGCTCATGAACTTTATCCAGGACTTGGAAAACAAATTCGCGGAGCAAGTGGACGCACTTTCGCTCACGGCATTCGTGGAAAAACTCAAAGCCGCGAACGAAGATGTGCGCGCTCTCACGGGGCAACGCACGGACGAACGCTCGGCAAAGACTGCTGGCGCACTCAAAGCGGCGCGGGCGGCAAGCGACGAAGCGTACAAAATGCTCACGATGCACGTGAACGCCCACGCGCTGCTTGAGAGCGAGGAAGCCTACGCCGCGTTCATCGACTACGCCAACACCGAGATAGCGCATTTTAAGCAAGAGGTACTTAAAAAATAATTTTTTCCGCTTGAAAGCGGAGGAACGTTTTTGGAGGGAGACAACCCCTCTACTCGG
>CAMWWZ010000060.1 GCA_947178095.1 uncultured Treponema sp. | reverse complement strand
ATATATATATATATATATAATAGTATATTATATATATATTAAAGATTATAAATTATGGAAGTTTCAAATTATGAAAAACAAGCTTTTTATTTTTCTTCTCGCGCTTGGCATTCTTGCCGCCGCATCGGTTGTTTTCTTTGGCTCGCACGCGCTTTTTAGGCGGAGCACGGATTCTCGTTTGAGCCAGCTCGCTTACGTCAAGCGTTTGGAAATAGACGTGGGAACAGGGCCGGAACTGAAACTCGCAATGCAAATGGTGCAGTCGCCTGTCATCGTGGACCATCTTTCAAATCCTGCGGACGAGGCGATTGGCGAGCTTGCGTTCGGGGAATTCCGCGTGTTCCAAGAATCGTTTAAGTCGCACAGAACATTTTGGATTTCCGACTTGGATTTGAGATATTATTCGAATATGGAATTCATTTATGATGTGGATAAAGACGATCCGGGCAACGCATGGTATTCCGCCACGTTGAACAGCGGCGCTCCGTATCAGTTTTACGTGGACTACGACATTGGTCTGAAAAAGACGTTTATGTGGATAAACGCGCTCGTTTACAACGAACAGCACAAGGCGGTGGGAATTGCGGGCACTGGCATCGAGCTTACGGACTTTGTTGATGATATGTACGCGCACCTTGAGAAAGGCGTGACAATGTACATGTACAATTCCAACGCGGAAATTTCAGGCTCGCTTGATTTGCAGCACCTTGAGGATAAAGTGCCTATCGGCGCGGTGATGCCGGAACTTCTGCGGGCGGAAACGCTTTTTCCAAAAGACGACACTTTCGTTTCCACATGGAAGGGCGAGTACATCATCGTTCCGCTGACGCAGGTCGGCTGGACGATGGTCTTGTTCATCCCGTATAATTTCTCCGCATTTTTGCAATATGCGGCGTTTCCGTTTGTCGGCGTGCTTGTGCTTCTTGTCGCGGCACTCGTATTCTTCGGTCTGCGCAGCATAATTACGCCGCTTTCATTTGTGCGCCGCGCGATTTCCAAAATAGCCGCAGGCGAGGCGGATTTGACGCGCAGGCTTGATACGGACATCCGCACTCCGTTCAAAGTAATTCCGCAGATTGTTGAGGGCTTCAACGGATTCCTCGCGAAGATGCAATCCATGATGCAAGGTCTCAAAAAGTCGGAGTCGGTTTTGGCTTCCGTGGCGCAGGAAATTAAGACGAGCGCGGACGCGACATCTGATTTCATCGCGGACATTACAAAGAGCATTGATGCCGTGCATGGACAGATTGACGATCAAGAGGCAAGTTTCAGCAGGACTTCCGATGTCGTGCAGGATGTGTCCGGCGGAATCACCGCGCTTGCTAGCATGATTGACACGCAGGTCGCGAGCATCGCCGGAACTTCGTCCGCAGTCGAGCAACTTATCGGAAGCATTGCGGGAATCAGCAATTCCATGGAGAAGATGGCGGTCTCTTTTGGTGCTTTGGATGGCGAGGCGCAAAACGGCGTAGAAAAACAGAAAAAAGTGAACGAGCGCATTCAGCAGATTGAAACGCAGTCGCAGATGTTGCAGGACGCGAACAAGACGATTGCGAGCATAGCGTCGCAGACCAACTTGCTTGCGATGAACGCCGCGATTGAAGCTGCGCATGCAGGGGAGGCGGGACGCGGTTTCGCCGTGGTCGCGGATGAAATTCGAAAACTCTCTGAAACGTCGTCCAAGCAGTCGCGCACCATCGGCGAGGAATTGAAAGACATCAAGACCGGCATCGAGGATATTGTCGCCGCGTCGCTGGAATCAAGCGAAGCGTTTTCCGCGCTCTCGAACAAAATTCAAGAAACGGATGGACTTGTGCGCCAAATGCGGCTTGCTCTTGAAGAACAGAATCAAAACTCAAATAAGATCATCGATTCTCTGCGCTCTATGGACAGCAACACCACGGACGTAAAGGATGCTTCCGTGAAAATGGCGGATGGCAACCGCCGCATCCTTGAAGAAATGAAGCGGCTTCAAGACAGCGTTGAGTCGCTGGAAAACGGAATGCGCACAATTTCTGACGGCGCACTTGCCATTGCAAAACATGGCGTTCAATTGAGTGACGGCTTTAAGCGCATGAACGAATCTATTGTGGGCATCGGCGACGAGATTGGACGTTTTAATGTTTAGTTTATGACAAGGGCGGCTTTTTGTTGCGCATAATTGCCGCACGAATCAGCGCAAATATTTTAGATACAAATCAATCGCGTTGAGAAGCTCGGAATAAACGACGCGACTTTTCGTGGCGTTCGCCAAAAGCGCGTCGCTTGGAATTTTCGTATTCGCAAGAATTCCATCGAGCCTGCGCTGCGTGGGAAAAACGAGCGCGGCGACATTTTTCGCGTCGCTCGACAAAATTTTCCTGTCAAGCGAATCGAGTTCCAAAAGCAAATTTTTCGCGCGAGGATCGCCGCAGAGAATGTCGTTGCAAATCGTTTTCGCGCGTTCGGAATTTTTTTTCAGTTCTTCAAATTGCTTTTTCAAATTTTCAAGGACGGCATCGAATTTGTTTTTTTCGTATGCGGAATTTTTTTTCA
This sequence comes from uncultured Treponema sp., assembly GCA_947178095.1. Lineage (GTDB taxonomy): Bacteria > Spirochaetota > Spirochaetia > Treponematales > Treponemataceae > Treponema_D. The sequence continues at coordinate 14,608 of CAMWWZ010000060.1, read as the reverse complement.
GCGCGCGCTCAAAGAATTCTTTTTTTTGCTCCGTGATTTTTGGCAGAAAAAGAAATTCTTCCAGCGCGAAAAAATCGATTCCGTTTATAAAAAGCCCCTCCCTTGAAAAAGTGAAAGTGCGCGCGTGATTTTTTTCCTGCGAAATCGCCGCGATTTTATTTTCAAACCAATTTGCAAAAAGCGTCATTCGTTCGTCCGTGATGATTTTTTTTCCGTCGTAGTCATGCGCGATTTTATTTTTTGCGGAAAACAAAATTTTGCAAAGTGCGTTCTCGGCGCAAAAAGTTCGCGTGGAAAAAGCGTGCGCGGCTTCTTCGAACGTGCTTCCTTTGATGTGCGTTTTTTTTTGCGGAAATCCCAAATCCAATCCGGCAAAAAAAATTTTTTCGCTTCCAATCGCGCGCGCGAATTCCCATGCAGTCGTGGCGACCGAGCCGCCTGAAGAAAGTTCGCCTTTTTTTCCAAGGTTTGATTCGATGAATTTGCCAAGCGGAAAAAGCGACGAAATCAAAATTTTTTTTCGGCAGTCGAATCGGAACGCGCTCGGATAGACCGCGCTTTCCAAAATCAAAATCGAGGAGGGGGAAGAAAGTCCTGCGATGTGCTGCGCCGCCCAAAATTGCGGGTCGGTCAAAACGATAAAATCAGGCTCGATTCCCGCTCGCAAAATCGTGCGGAGCGAAGTGTCGAGCGCAATCAAAATCGCGCGTTCTTTTATTTGCGCGAGGTGCGGCAAAATGTTTTGCAATGTCGGACCTGCCGCAAGAATCACCGAAGGCATCGAAGAATTTTTTTCGGTGGATTTTGCCTCGCCAAAAAAAATATTCGCGCCGCAAAGCCTCTGCATTTCCTGCAAATTGCGCGCGCTGTTTTTTAGCCAAAGCATTCCGAATCGTTCGAGCGTGTTCGTGTTTGCTTGCGATTTCTGCGCGTTTTTATTTTCAATCGAGAAAAATTTTTCAAAATATTTTTTGGCGTGGAAGGCTTGCGCGTTCGTAAGAAAAACTTGCGCGTTTTCAAAGCCGCCTGCGTTTTCCACAAGGGTCGCCGCTTGTTCCGCGCCCGCGCCGATTATGAAAAAAAGTTTTTCGATTTTAAAGATTTCCGAAAAGTCGAGGCAGGCTAGGGCTGCAAAAAAATGCGGCGCGTCGGGTTCTAAAATCACGAAAGTGCTTTGCGGAAATTTTTTCGCGAACGCCTGCGGCAAATATCCAAGCCCGATTCCCGCGAAAATAAAAATTTCTTTTTGCGAACTTTTGTTTTTTTCCGCCGTTTGTTCGGCTTCGCGCTGCGGATTGTACGCGGAATGAATCGCCAAAGAATTTTCGCTTGCGGTGAACGCTCCGTTTTTTGCGAAAAAAAATTCGTAAAATGCAAATTGTTCGTTCAAGATTTTCAAAAATGAATCTTTGGAAATCTCGCCGCTTTCTTTTGCTTCGAAAAAGAATTTTGGAATTTGCGGCGAGAGCATTTCGTAGAGCGCGGGAAATCGGTTTTTGAAAAGCGAAATGTTTTTATTCCAAATCGAGGTCAATTTGCATGCCTTCCGTAATCGGAGTTCCTGCCGGCGGAGATTGCCGCGTTACCCAGCCGCTTCCTCTTATGTTCACGTTCAAATCTTTGCGGTTCAAAAGCGGAAGAAGTTCGCGCTTTGAAAGCCCAATTAAATTTGGCAATGTGCTTTCAATTTTGAGAGGTGCTTTTCCCTGAATTGAAAAGTGTCCCGAATGCGCAAGCGACGCGGCGTCACCTCGGCTCATTCCCAAATGGTCGATGATTGCGTCGGCGGAATCTTTTATCACGGGCGCGACGATTCGGCTTGCGAAATTTATTCCCTTTGATTTTTGGATTACGATGTATAAAATTATTTCGGGATCCTCGGCGGGAAAAAACGCGAGCGCGTCGGAAAGAAAGTCGGTCTTGCTGTAGCCGCCGTTTTCGGTGTCCGCCATTTGTGCCGTTCCTGTTTTTACGCCGATTGTCATGTCGCCTAAATTGGCTCGCCAGCCGATTCCTTTTTCCGCGCCCGTCTGCATGCAGCTCAAGATGTATTGCGCGGTTTGCGCGGAAATTACGGCAGGACCTTTTTCAACTTCGTTTTGGTAAATGCTGTTTCCTTCGCTGTCGGTGATTTTCGAAATCAATGAAAGCTTCAAAGGATGTCCGCCGTTCGCCAAAACTGTCGCGGCTTTCATTATTTGCAGGGCGGTCACTCCGACTTCCTGTCCGATTGAAATTGTCATTTTTGAACGCGCCGACCATTGGTTGCTGGATTGTTCTTTTAAAAGCCCCGGGCTTTCGCTCGGAAGCGTTTTTATGTCCGTTCTTTGCCCAAAACCGAACGCCTTGAGTTTTGCAAGAAATTCGCTTGTGTTCATTCTGTCCGTGATTTGCGCCGTTATGTCATTGCACGATTGTTCCAGTCCGCCGCGCGCCGTCAAATATCCGTGGTGCGAAAGGCAGTTCAGGCGAACGCGCTCTCCGCTCGACATCACTTTTTCAAAAACTCCGTCGCATAGAAAGAGTTCGTCTTGGCGGAAAAGGCCGGCATCGTAAGCCGCCGCAATCGAAAAGACTTTGAACACTGAGCCTGGCTCGTAAAAAGTTATTGCCGGCCGGTCGATCGTTTCTTCTATTTCGGCTTTTGTGTATTCATTCAGATTGGCTTCGGGCAAGCTCATGTAGGCGAGAATTTCGCCAGTCTTTGCGTAAGCCGCGAGCAGCATCAAATTTGCGCCCTGCGTTTCTTCCAACGCTTCGCGCGCGATCAGTTCCAGTTTATATTGAAGATTCGCGTCGATTGTGAGATAGACATTTTTTCCTTGTTCGGGCTTTCCGTTTTGCAAGATTCGCGGCTCTGGCGAAAGGTACGGCTGCATCGAATATTCGATTCCCGCAAGGCCTTGGCCGTCGTCGCCCATGTAGCCGATGAGCTGCGAAGCGAGCGTGCTTTCTGGATATATGCGCCCTGGAATTCTGTCGTAGGTTACAAACGTATGATATTTTTTTTCGTCGGTGATTTTTTTCACTTCTTCATAAGTCGTAAGCGGCATCTTTTTTTTCAGATAGAAAAATCGGGAATTCCTTTTTTTGAGCGCGTCGTCGATTGCATCGAGGATTTCATCTTCGCTCATTTCAATTGAGGAAGCCACGTCTTTTGCGAATTGCTCGGGATTTTTCATCTTCTTCGGATTTATTCCCATGTGAAAGTATTGCGTCTCCACTGCGAGCGGCTTTCCGTTTCGATCGACAATCGAGCCGCGTTCCACTGCGGGCGCGGTCGGCTTGATTCTCTCTTGCTCCACCGCAGAAAGTTTTCCAAACCTGAAAATCAGCGCGCCCACGAGCAAAAATGAGAAAACCGAAAAAACTATGATGCGGCTTTTTGGAAAAAAATCATTCATCCTCTTCGCCTCGATGTTTTGCGTGTAAAGCCGGCAAAGCCTTCACTTTGCCGATTATGTTTTTTTCGGGAACAAATCCGTAGTTTCGCGAATCGTAAGAAATGGCGTAGTTGTCGCCTACTGCCAAAACATATCCTTGCGGAATTTTTTCGCTCGCGCGCATTTTGTGATATTGAATTGAACTCAATGCTATTTTCCTGTTTCCCACAATTAGATTATACTCCGAATCGACAAAATATTCTAGTGGCGCGTCTTCAATTGCGACGCATCTTTTTACCACCCAGGAATTTTCATATAGATACAAAATCACGTCGCCTTCCTGCGGTTTTTTCCATCGCAAAAAAATTTCCGCAGTGAAAGGATTCACAAGTCCATACGCCAATTTGTTTGCGAAAATTATTTGTCCGTCTTGAATTTCAGGCGACATCGAAAATCCTTCCACGCGAAAAAAATCAAATGCGAATGCCTTTAAAATCAATGCGATGAAAATTCCGAGCGCGATGCAAAGAAAATAATTCGGCGACTTTCTTCGCATTTTTATTTTTTCTTCAACCATAATTTTATTCTAATATGACGACAAAATTTTGTCGATAGTTGTAATATGGAAATCATAAGTTATGTTGGAGCGGCGGCCGGCAATGAGCGGTCAAGAAGGCGCAATTTTTTGAAAAGGCCGCCTCTTCCACGGACAAAGAAATTCGCAGGAATCGAATCTCATTTTGGATTTGCGAAGTCCGAAAACAAGGCGAAAAAATTTTATCCTGTCTTGCTTTTGAAAAAGCTCGGAAAATTTTTGTACATCATTCCAATCGTGATTGTCGCATTTCTTTTGGCTTATGGCGCGACAGAAATAATTGCGAATTTCCAAAGCCGCGCGAATCCGCTTTCCTTGGAAAACGAGCGGGAAGACGAAATGAGCGTCTTGCAGAATGCGATGTCGCGCCTCGCGCTTTCTACGGGCGACGAGGTTGACGCGGACGGAAATGTTGCCGGCTCTGATGTTTCACTCTCGCTTTTTCAGGACAAAGTTACGTACAAAGATTACGTTGTAAAATCTGGCGAAACGATCGGCGGCATCACGAGCCGATTTGGGCTGAAAAATATTTCCACGATCATCGCGGTGAACGAAATCGAAAACGTGCGCCAAGTTTTTTCAGGGCAGAAGCTCGTCATTCCTTCGTGCGACGGCTTGCTTCATGTCGTGGCGCAGGGAGATTCGCTTGCAAGCATTTCTGCAAAATATTCGGTGGCGTGGGAAGACTTGCTCGACGCGAACGATTTGGATTCTACGGAACTTGTGGCGGGACAAAAGATTTTCATTCCCGGCGCAAAGCTCAGTCGAGACGAGCTTCGCAAGGCGATGGGCGAAACTTGGGCCACGCCTCTCAAATCGAAATGGCGGCTCACTTCGAAATGCGGCTGGCGCGCCGATCCTTTTACGGGCGTAAAACAGTATCATCCCGGAATGGACATGGCTTGTCCCACCGGCACTCCGATTTACGCGACGATGGGCGGAAAAGTTTTGGCTTCGGGCGTTTCACGCATTTACGGCAACTATATCATCATCGATCACGGAAACGGCTACCAAACTTTGTATGGACACATGTCCAAGAGAATCAGCGTCGCGGGCGAGCAGGTTTCGCAAAACCAAAAAATCGGGCTTGTCGGCTCCACAGGATATTCGACTGGACCGCACTTGCATTTTACGGTTTACAAAAACGGCAAGGTCGTCGATCCGCAAACGCTTTTGGGAAAATAGATTTTTACGAACAAATTGCAAAGAGGTAAAAAATGGAATTTCCGAAAATGACTGCAATCTGTGTCTGCGGCGGCTGCGGACGCACTGTCGAAAAAAATTACGTCTTTTGTCCGTGGTGCGGACATTCGCGCGTTTGCGACGACGATGCAAAGGAAGCGGCGGATTCTGTTCAAGAAATGAACGTTGAAGAACGAATCGAAAAACTCGCGGCACGTATTGACGAAATGGAAAAAAAATTGAATGATTTAGAAAAAGAATTGAACATCTTGATTTTGAGCGCGGAGATGCATAGATGAATTTTTTTCGATTGAATTGGGCAATCCGTAAGATTTGGCTTGTGGCAACAATGCTTTTTGTCGCAAGCCTTTCGTTCGCGCAAATTTATTTTGAGCCGTTGAATTTGAGCGAGCATGACGAAATGCTTTTTTCTCTGGAAATCAAAAACTCATATTCAGTCGAATCACCAACAGTTTTCAAAACGAAAATTCAAGACGGCGTGGCGGAATATTTTCCCCGCGCGCTCACTTGCGTTCCTGAACAAATGACGGCTTTTGCCGGCGGAGAAAAGCTGCGAATTCGAAATCGCTATGGAACGGCGTTCTATGATTTTGCTTCCCAAAGTTTAAAATGGATTGAGCGGGCGAGCTCGTTTGCCGACAGCTTTTCGCAGCCTTTGCCTTCGGTGATGAGCGCGACTGGAAAATGGTGCTGTTGCCTTGAGCGCACGGATTTGTTCAAAGCGCGCCTTGTCATAACTGAAATTGATACGGGCAAAAAAATTGTTCTCGACGACGAGCGCACTCTCAGCTATTTGACTGTCGGCGTGAAATGGTCGCCCGACGGAAAGAATTTTGTTTATGAAAAAAATGGCGCGCTTTATTTTTGCGACCCTGAAAATCTTTTTAAAGGACGTTCGGTTCAAGAGCAGTTCCGAAAAATTTGTGATGGAAATATAAATTGCGCCAATTGGAACGATGATGGAAATATAGTCTACATTTCGTCGGATTTGATTTTTCAAGTCGGCATAAAAGAATTGGTGACTTTCGGATTGTATTCGCAATTCATTCCGCTCGGAAAAATCATTGGCAGACTTCCGCAGAAATTCAATGGCGGCGACGATAAATTTTGGGTGAGCGGCGACGCTTTGGATTTTTTCATCGTGCATCGCGACGAGTCGATTTTTTGGTACAAAAAAAATCTCGGCGAAGAAGGCGGCGCGTTTGTGCGGCAGATTTTTTCATCGCCATTTTTCGAGCGCGGAATGAACGTGATTTCTTTCGAAGCGTTTTGGGCGAAAGGCGATGAAGTGACGCTTTGCGCGCGCTTCGCCCAATCAGGAAACGGCGAGGAAAATTCTCTCGTGTATTCTATTTCCGCAGATGGAAAAATGACGCGCCGCATTTTCGTGGAAAATACGAATTTCAACGCGGTGGCAAGTCCTGGAAAAAAATTCATCGCCTTCGCATCAGGAGAAAATGTTTGCGTGTTCGACATCGCGACTTGGGAAATTGTCGCAGAGCTTGAAGGAGAGAACGCTTTGTCGCTTGCTTGGCGCGATGACGACAGGCTTTGTGTTGGCGGCGAAGATTGCGTAAGGGAATTTTCTATTTTAAATCCTTCGCAAAAAAATCTTTTTCCGTCCAGCGCGTATTTTGCGTGGTGGATTGGCGAAAATCAGATCGCGCTCAAAAATCAAAACGAAGATGTTTTTTTGTTCGACGAGGAAAATTTCACTTGGACGGATTTGACGGAAAGCGAAATTTTTGAAGCTCCGCCGCGCCTGCAAAATTCCAGTTACAGGATTTTTGCGGGAACTACGAAAAATTCTTTTTATGAAAATGCTTTGTACGTGAGGACGCTCGCGGGAAAAATTACGACAAAATCCTTGCTCGCAAAAAATGTCTTGCATTCTGAGCCGCGCCAAAAAGTCGCCTTGATTTTTGATGCCGACGAAAAAGCCGATGGACTTAACGCTGTCCTCGCCTTGTGCAATGAATATAATTTGAAATGCACTTTTTTCTTCAACGGAGAATTCATTCGCCGTTATCCTGCCGAGACAAAGCGAATCGCGCAGACTGGGCACGAATGCGCCGCGATTTTTTTCAACAACATCGATTTGCTTGACAAGGTTGTCTACAACGACAAGACTTTTATCGCGAAAGGACTTGCGCGTCTTGAGGACGAATTTTTTGCCTGCACCGAAAAAGAGCTTTCGCTTTATTGGCATGCGCCGGGCGGCAAGGCCGACGAAAAGATTCGCGAAGAAGGCAGCGCGGCAGGCTACACTTACGTTGACTTGGATTCGCCGAACATAATTCAAATCGCTTCAAGCGGAAGCGTTTCCAATTCGACGTTGTATGAAAAATTTCATTTGCTGATAAACGAACTTGTCGCGACGGGAACTGAAATCGTCACCATAAGTGATTTGGATTTTTGATTTCGCCGTGAAGTTGCGCGATTTCGGGCAAAGTCTTCGCGAAACTCGCCTTGACACAAAGCCGCCAGAATGTTATAATCATTTCATTATTTTTTTCAAGGAGTTATGCAAAAAAGTCGCCTGAAATAGCGTCAACTTTTTTGCATGACAAGTTTCCGTTGGAAACTTGCATATTTAATTGTGCGTTTTCATTTCATTGCAAACGCACATAAAAAAACTTTCGCGAAATTGACATTTCGCTCAAGTCTTTTTTTAAGGAGGAACTTATGAAAAAGTTCACAAAAATTTTTGATAAAATGAACAGGGGGGGGTATTAGTACTCTCCGCAATTCTCGCGCTCTCTTTGACGTTCGCATCGTGCTCTAATCCAAGCGACAGCAATTCCAACAACAGCGGCGGCAATAACACAAGCCTCGGCGGTAATTCAAACAACAATAACAATAATTCCAACAATAATGGCAATAACGAAAACAATAACAGCGGCAATAATGCTAATAACGAAAATAATGCCAATAATAACAATAATCCAAGTCCAAGCCTTCCTGAAAATGTAGGAAAAAATCCGATTACGGAAACAGTCAAACTTTTAACTCGCAAAGACATGTATTTAGAGTTAAAAACTGATGGCACAGCAACCTATGGTGATGACTACGATAGGGAAGAAGAGTATGAATTCAAATATACTTACGATGCGAATAAAAAAGAAATCTACCTGAAAGTGGAAAAAAGCGTTTATGTAAATCCATTTGGAGAAAATTCAAGTGAATTAATGACCTACAATGAAATATTTTCCAAACTAAATAAAGACTGCAATGTAGAAAACGCAAGAGAATACTTTAAAGAATTGTACGAATATGAAAAAGACAAAGAATATTTTAAAGAAGATTTTCCCGATTGCAATTCCTATGAAGATTGGGAAGACAAAATTATCAATGAAGAGGGATTTGATTCTTTCGATGCTTATGTGAAATATGCCAAGCAAATTTATGAAGATCTAAACAAAGCGAACTTTGGCGCACAAATAACTTACGCTTACGAAATTGAGGATGGCAAAATTACGCTGACCGAAAAATTTACTGGCGTAAAGAATCTGCTTAATTCTAAATGTGTAGACGAAGCACGTTCTTGCAGAATATACTCTACAGCGGTAAGTATCGAAGAAAGTGATATCGATTACTACGGAATCCCAAACATAGACAAGAAAACTATTAGTTTTACATCCGAGAAAGGACTGAAATTCAACGCAACTTTCACCGAGAACATCGCCAACGGAACAGTAACTATAAAATTCAAAGACAAAGAATACGTCTGTGAGTTTGATGGTGAAATTTTCACCCAAGAAGATTAGTGGCTTCGCGCGGCGCAATTTTTGCGCCGTGCGTTTGCAAGCCTTTTTTTGTAAAAAGCATGCGCGGGCAAAAGCGATGCTGTGCCCGCGCGCCTTGCTGCTTTTGCCTTGTCGAACCGTGTTTTCAATTTCTAAAAATTTCCCTTGAAAAAATTCGCGCCTTGTGATATAATTGTTATCCAAATGAATTCAAATTAAACTTCTCAAGGAGAACGAAATGATTAAGACTGTAAAAGACGTTGACCTCAAGGGCAAGCGCATTATCATGCGCGTGGATTTCAATGTGCCGATGAAAGACGGCGTAGTTCAGGACGACACGCGAATTATGGCGGCGCTTCCCACCATCAAGTACATCATCGAGCAGAAGCCGCGCAGCCTCGTGCTTATGAGCCATTTGGGTGATCCGAAAAAGGACGTGAAAAAGGCGCAGGAAAAAGCAGAGAAGGCGGGAAAGCCGTGGACTGATGCCGATTCTGAAAAATTCATCAACGGCAAAAACCGCATGAAGCCCGTCGTAGAATATTTCGCGCAAAAGCTCGGCTCGCCCGTAACCTTCCTTCCCGACGCTCTCGGGCAGAAAGGTGCGATTGATGCGCTTCCCGAAGGTGCCGTGGCGATGCTCGAAAATGTGCGCTTCCATAAAGAAGAGACTTCCAAGGATTCTGCCGAGCGCGATGTCATGGCGAAAGAGCTCGCGTCTTACGGAGACATTTTCGTGAACGACGCTTTCGGAACGGCGCACCGCGACCAGGCTTCCACAGCGTCGATTGCGAAATTCATGCCAGTGCCGAGCGTTGGCGGCTTCCTCATGGAAAAGGAAGTGAAATACATCCAGCCGATGGTTACGAATCCTGAAAAGCCGATGATCGCGATTATCGGCGGCGCGAAAGTTTCTTCAAAAATCGCCGTGCTCGAATCGCTTCTCAAAAACGCGAGCGCGCTCGTTATCGGCGGCGGAATGGCGTACACGTTCCTCAAGGCGCAAGGACATTCTGTCGGAAAGTCGCTTGTCGAAGATGATTTCATCGACACTGCGAAAAAATTGCTCGCCGATGCCGAGGCGAAAGGCGCGAAAATCATTCTTCCTGTTGACCATGTCGGCGCGGAAGAATTCAGCCCGGACGCGAAGCCCGTCGCAGTTGACGGAACGGACATTCCCGAAAATCTCATGGCGATGGACGTAGGACCTAAGACAATCGAACTTTACAAGGAAGTCATCGGCTCTGCGAAATCGATTGTATGGAACGGACCTGTCGGCGTTTTCGAATTCGAAGCGTTCGCGAAGGGAACTGAAACTGTCGCGAAACTCGTGGCGGAGGCGACCGGCCGTGGTGCGATGACTGTCGTGGGCGGCGGAGATTCCGTGGCCGCGGTGAACAAATTCCACCTTGCGGACAAGATGAGCCACGTTTCTACGGGCGGCGGCGCGTCGCTTGAATTCCTCGAAGGAAAGACGCTTCCTGGAATCGCGGTTTTGGCGACAAAATAAATTTATTTTTTATAGGAGTTATGAAAAAAGCTGCCTGAAATGGCGTCAACTTTTTTCATGTCAAGTTTCCGTTGGAAATTTGCAAATTTCACTTTTACTATGGAGTTATTATGGCACGGACACATTACATCGCCGGAAACTGGAAAATGAACACGTCGAAGGCGGAAGCGGTAAAATTGGCGGAAGACTTGGTCGCGGCCCTCAAGGGCAAGACGAACAAGTTCATGATCGGAGTTCCATTCGTCTATTTGGACGCGGTGGCGCAAGTCGTAAAAGGCTCGAACATAATCCTTGCGGCGCAGGATTGCGCTGCCACTGCGAACGGCGCGCACACTGGCGAAGTTTCCACGGAAATGCTCAAGGACATCGGATGCTCTTGCGTCATTCTCGGACACAGCGAAAGGCGGCATGAAATCGGCGAAAGCGACGAGCTCATCAACAAAAAAGTGCGCCGCGCTTTGAACGCCGGTCTCGAAGTGGACTTGTGCATCGGCGAGCTTTTGAGCGAGCGCGAGGCTGGCGAGGCGGAGCAAGTCTGCGCGTTCCAGCTTTCTGCGGGACTTGCGGGCGTGAGCGAAGAGCAGATGAAGCGCGTGACGATTGCATACGAGCCTGTTTGGGCGATTGGCACTGGAAAGACCGCCACTCCCGAAGACGCGCAGACAATCCACAAATTCATCCGAGGCTACATCGCGAAACTCTACAATGAAAAAGTCGCCGAGGAAACGATAATCCAGTACGGCGGCTCGATGAAGGCTTCCAACGCGAAAGAATTGCTCGCGCAGCCCGACATTGACGGCGGACTCATCGGCGGTGCTTCGCTCAAGGCGGAGACTTTCGTTCCGATTTGCGAAATCTAAAAATCCAAAAGGCTTTCCGCGTTCTTTGAAAAGGCGCGGAAAGTTTGTGCCGCCGGCATTTTTTGTGCAAGCCTTTGACTTGTTGCCGAATTTTTTTTTGTGGAAAAACAATTTTTTTCGCTTGAACAATTTTTTTCTTTTCATTATAATTTGAATTTGTAGAGGAAGCCTCTAAAAACTTCAGTTTTTAGAGGTGCCTAGATTTAATTGACTTGGAGTTTTTATGGGTGCTATAAAAGTTGTCCTTATGGTCGCATTTGTGATTATTTGCGTTTTGCTTGTTCTTTTGGTTTTGATTCAAAACGACGAGGGCGGCGGTCTTGGCGGACTTTTGAGCGGTTCGGGCAGCGCGGCGTTCGGCTCGCATTCTGCGAACGTTATAAACAAAACCACGTTTGTTTTGGTCGCGCTTTTTATCATTACGGCGTTTTCGATCGCGCGGCTCAACAAAAAGCCTGCGGTAAAATCGACACTTTCTCCTGCCGTCCAAGAAAGCGTGGACACGAGCGGTGCGGGCGTTGAAAATTGGTGGAACGACCTTGACGCGGAAGACGGCGCGGCGGAGGCTTCGGAAGCCGAGTCATTGCCCGACGAAAAATAATTTCGCGCGAAGGATTTTTTGGCGGCGGTGTCCGCCCGGCATGGATTCGCCTGCTTTTGCGTCGAATTTTTTACCGAAATTTTGAATGAAGGTGATATAATGTTGGCTACGTTTTTCAATCCGAATTTCATCAGCATGAATTTGGAGAGCGTGGACAAAGACGAACTTTTTGAGGAAATGGTGGAGATTTTCGTCCGGGGAGGCGAGACTCTCGATCGCGCGGCGGTCTTGGATCGGCTTTTCGAGCGCGAAGCAAAAATGTCTACGGGAGTCGTTTCCGGAGTCGCCATTCCGCATGCCGTTTGTTCCGAAGTGAAAAAAGATATGTTCGCCGTGGGCATAAGCCCTGCGGGAATAGAATACGGCGCGCTTGACGGAAAGCCCGTGTACATCGTTTTTATGCTGCTTTTCGCGCAGGGCAACGCTTCCGACCATTTGGAAGTGATACGCAAGCTTTCGCTCATTTTGGACAATGCTGAAATCCGCGAAAAAATTCTCAAGGCCGAAAACGCGCGCTCGCTTTTTGAAATGATTTGCGAAGCGGAGGAGTCTTTGTGATGGAAAGTGAAGAGCGAAATCTCATTGCGAATCTGCTTGAGGCGGAGGAAAGCGCGAGCGCGCTCGTTGCCGAAGCTCGCGTCGAGGCCGACAAAATCCTCGCCCATGCTCGTGCGCAGTCGGATTCTGAATTCGATGCAAAGTTCAAGGAAATGGTTTCCTCTTTGGAAGAAAATTGCGAGAAAAAATTGCAGGAACTCAACGCGGAGCATTCTTCCGCGCTCGCTTCCTACAAGGACGAAATTTCCGAAACCAAAAAGGACACGAACGCATTCGAAAAATTTTTGCAATCTGTCCTATAAAAGAAAAGAAGGTGTGTGGTGGAACGTTCAGGCGCTCAATCTTATGTCTACGCGAAGGCGAGCGGAATTTTGGCGCGGTCTTTTATCGGCCACCGCGCAAGTTCGCTTTTCGCACCGCGCTCGCTTGCGGAACTTTGGTCGCTCGTCTTGAAAACCGAAGTTCCGGCTGTTCCCGAAATGCTTTTGGCGAAACAGCTTGAAGAAGAAGCCGGCGCGAATTTCATTTCCGAATACAAGAGATTGCTCGACATGTACGACAAGCCTGACGAAGTGGCGATTCTTCTTTTGCGCTATTTCGACTATTCGAATTTGAAGTCGCTTGGAGCGGCGGCCGCGATGGGGCAGGCGGAGCGTCCGCGCCTTCGAAACATCGCGCCCTACAATATTTTGAATTATGACGCTTGGCCTTCGATAAAGAAAATCACCGCGCTTTCGCCGCTTTCTTGGTATGACAAGGAGCCGGAAATTTCTGAGCAGCAGTTTTTGGACGCGAAGATTGACAGGCAGTTCGTTTCAGATTTGTGGAATGCGGCGGAGCGACTCGGCGTTTTCGAGCGCGAGAGCGTCGAAAAATTGATTTTGAAAAAATACGCGATGCAGAATGTGGCGTGGACATTGCGCCTCAAAGTTTTTTACAAGATGTCGCCCGATGAAATTTTGGAGCACATAATGTTTTTGGATTCTTCGAAAAAAAAGGATGACTTGCTCGCGCACGATGCCATTGAAATTTTGGAAAAAAATCCCGAGCATTATGAAGATTGGTCCGGGTGGAAATATGCGAAATTTTTGAACGCGCATGAAGAAGGCTCGATATGGACGATCGATCCGGGCTGGGTGGAGGACGCTGCGAGAAAGGAACTTTTCGCGGAATCGAACAGGCTTTTCCATTCGCAGCCTTTTACGCCCGTGGTTTTGGTTTCGTGGTTTTTTATGAAATTGAACGAACTCAATAATATACGCGCGGCGGTGGAAGCCCTGCGTTTGAACGTCGAGGCCGAATCCGCGATGGAAGCGGCGGGAATAAGATAGGTGGGATATGGCAAGAACGACGCGAATGTGCCTTGTTGAGCTGATGGTTCTCAAAGAAGACATTTCGAATGTGCTTTTGTTTTTGGGAAAAAGCGGAAATTTCCAGTTCCAAAATCAATTGGGAAGCGAGGAAAATTCCCTGCGGACTACGGCTTCCGCAAATAAAAATCGTGAGCGCGAAATGTTCGTTCGGCTTGATCAGGCTCGCGCATTTTTGGGAATCGACGACAGCGAAGTTTCTTTAAAAGAAGCGAATTTGCCCGAAGAAAAAGATTTTGAAGAAGCGGAAAAAATAATTTCCTCGCTCGACAGCCTTATAAAGCGCGACGCGGCGGAGCGCGAAAATTACAAGCGTGTCGAAGAATCCTACAAAGAGGCTTCGGCGTTTAGCAATCTCAAGCAATCTTATGGCGAACTCGAGCGGCTTTCTTTCCTTTCGTTGCGAATCGGAAAAATCGATCCCGCCGTTTTCGACGAACTGAAATTCGCCGTGGGACAACGCGCGGTGGTAGTGCCGCTCGGCGACGACAAGACGCGAATCCTCGCAGCCTCGAGCAAAAAAGGGCGGTTCGCGCTCGACACGGAACTCAAGAAATTCGGCTTTGTGCAAATGGAAATTCCGCAGGATTTCAAGGGAATTCCTGACGAAGTTTTGGCTTCGCTTAAAACCCAGCGCGATGAAGGACGTGTGAAGATTCGCGAACTTGAAACTGAGCGCACGAATTTCACCGAAACTCACAATGAAAAAATCCTGCGCCTTTTGGCTGCGTTTTCGCTCGGCGCGCAGCTTCGCGACACGGAGAATCTGCTCGAATCCACGC
>CAMWWZ010000059.1 GCA_947178095.1 uncultured Treponema sp. | reverse complement strand
GAAAACAACAGAAAACTTTATGATTGTTGTTTCAACAAAAATAACAAAATGTCTTGCTAACCTAGATAAAGACGAAGCCAAGCAAACTGAAATCTGCAACAAATATATAAACATTTTTGCTAGGCTTTATCATCACTACCTCTTTACTTTGCATGGCGATACCTCATTTATTCTTTATATAAGAGACGCTTTTTGGTTTGCGGAAAACTCCGCAGAGTCAGAGAATTTCTTTAAATTGTATGCGGCTGCTTGTGAAAGCGTAAAGAACATTATTTTGTCCTCCTTTTATCAAAAAACAGATGAAACGATATTTGCCTATCTTAACGACTATCGTTACTTAAACCAATTTCCGCGTCTTTATGACAATGAAAAATTTAACACCTTCTTCAACAGGACTCTTGTTGAAATTTCAACATATATGTTTGCTATTGTGATCGTTGGAAAGCATTCAAATAAAATTATTCCTTATGCTGAAAAGTTATTTTTGTCTATTGAAAAGTTTTATGTGGACTGTGTTTCCTGGATAATGTATGACGAAGGCACTTTTTCTGACATAAAAGTTCATGAAGTAAAATATACACAGGAATTTTTTGTAGCTCTGATTCTTTTTTATTTGATGTATACAGAGCCCGATTTTGACATGAGAAAGTTTTTGAAAAATAAAGTTCGATTTATCAATTATTCTTTTAAGAAAGATTAAAATCCTTTGAATTTGTTAAAAATGGGGTATTCACGATTTAAGAGTTGTGTTGAAAAAATTACTGTGGAAGAGATAAACAATGTAAAAACAATTTCGGAAAGCGATTTTCGTAATACAAAGGAAAAGTTCATATCCTTGTTGGAAAGCGAAATACAAGAAATAAACGAAAAGTACAAAGAAGAATTAAATAGTATCAATTTTGATGGTGAGTTAAAAAACTTTGTGGAAAGCGAAAGAGTTAGATTGCAAAATGATTTGAAGGAGTGGTTTTCAGAAGTTGGTGATGATGCTACTTATAAGAAGAAGCCAATGTACGTAGAATATAGTTTCTTGTTTTCAAAGAAAGCGTATAGAGAACACAGTGAAGTTGTTTATGCTGGAAGTTTCTCAGATCTCATTCGTGAGTGGTTTGTCCCAATGTATATTTCCCATAGCAATTTAAAATATTTCAAGACCTTTTCAGAATTGAATTTTGAAAAAGATTCCAACTTCCTGCTACACATAGATTATATGAATGAGGTATTTGATGACAAAACCATTGATCTTGGCGTTGGATGTTTTAGGGCAAATGACAAGGAATTCAAAATAACCTATTTCAGGAATGGAAAGCGGGGATTGATTTATAAAAATGATTTTAAGAGGCATTTTGCTGTAGAGAAAATTACGCCGCTTATGGATCAAGCGACAACAGAAGAAAAAGATGACGATATTCTTGTTACTGTTCCTGTGAAGGTCGTCTTTTGCGAGATGGATGAGAATCCTGATTTTTGGATTTTGTCAAAATGACAGGCTGATATATGCGGAGAAAATCGATGGCATTAAAAAATAATATGGCTGAAAAAGAAATCAATCTTTCTCAAACAGGTTCTCCCCTTATTTCCGTCATCATCCCCGCATACAATGCGGAGCGGTTTGTCGAATCAGCCGTCCGCTCCGTCATGGAGCAGACATACACGAATCTTGAGATTCTGTGTTGCGACGACTGCTCCACGGACGGAACGCTTCCGATTTTGCAGAAGCTTGCGGCGGAAGACTCGCGGATAAAAATTCTTCGCAATGAGGCGAATCTTGGTGTCGTCGGTACGCTCAACAGACTTGTCTCTGCGGCAAGCGGCGCTTACATCGCCCGCATGGATGCCGACGACATCAACATGCCCGACAGGATTGCGAGACAGCTTTCTTTCATGCAACAAAACATGCAGATTGATTTTTGCGGATGCAACGCCTTTCATATAAACGAGCATGGAAAAACAATCGGAAAGACAACTCTCCCGGAATCTTATGACGACGTAAAATTTTTCCTGCCATATTATAGCACGTTCTATCATCCGGCGATTTTCGCACGGGCGGAAGTCCTGAAGCAGAATGTCTATGACAAGGATTTCCTTCATGCGGAGGACTATGAGCTTTGGTGCAGGCTGATTTTTTTGAAGGGAATGAAAGGCGCAAACCTGAAAGAGCGGCTTTTGAAATACAGGATAAATTTGCAAGGCGTGTCAAAGCGGAACGCGGAAAAGCAGATGGAAAGTTCCGCAAGGATTTTTGATAGATATGGGATTGTCAAAAAAGAGTTTTTGGACGTACATAAAGATTTGTTCTTTGCACATTCTGAAAAAAAATCCGAACACTGCATGGCATATCTGAAAGAAGTAAAGAAAGGATTGTCTTCAAGGAAATTCAAGTATGCCTATACTGCGTATGAAAAAACGTTGTTCCATTTTTATTCTGCAAAACAATGGAATTTGTTTTTTTACATGTTGTTTAGTCCGTTGGGAATTTATTCATTTTTCAAAATCCTAAAGCGAAAGGGCGGCAAGGAAAAATGAATAAGATAAAAACGTTGCCAAAAATAACATTGTTTGAATCTCTTTTGGGAATGTTTTGTTGCTTTCCTTTTACTCTGACTTCTTTAAGAATTCTTCAAGTGGCAATAATCTACGGAGGAGCGATTTTTTATCTGCTTTTGAATTCAGATATTTTATGTAAAACGGCGTTGCGCAGGGATACTTCTCGCGTATCCATTCTGTTAAAAATACTTATTCTTGCGATTTGTTGTCTATGTGTTGCAAGAAATTCTTGTAAAGATTTCGGATATTTCACATTTATTGGCGGAGTCTTTAGAGGCTTTGTATTGTATTTGGCTTATGGTATTTTCATTTTAAAGAGGCACGATGATTTTGGATTTTATGATTTTTGCTTTTTGTTTATAAAAAATATTTGTTGGTATGTCTTCTTTACATTGGTCTTGCTGATACCAACCGTTAGAAACTTTTGGAAATCAATTGTATATATCTCTGAAGGAAATTCTGATCTCGTGGAATCAATTGTTTATTATACAAGATTTGGGCTTCAGGGATTTTCCGGGTATGGGCAAACTATTTGCTGTTCTATTGCGGGTCTTTGTTTTTGGATGCTCAAACTGCATAATTACAAAATCTCTTGGTTTTACTTTGCGCTGTTGTTTATAGGCTCCGCGTGTTATGGTCGCGTTGGTCTTTTGGCGAACATCATTCTATTCGGATATTTTTCTGTTGCCTCGATAAAATTCAAAAAAAAGAAATACGTTCTTTTGCTTATTGTTGGAGGCGTGAGCCTGTTTGTTGGTCTTGCGCTTTATATCGAGTATTTCAGCAATTCTTACAATGCATTTTCTTGGATGCTTGAACCATTGGTAAATTTGATGAAGGGAAATAAACAGCTTTCAGGATCTTCATCCCAGTTAAAGAAAATGTATATCTTTGATTTTAATTCGTTCACTTTGCTTTTTGGCGACGCGCTTTATCTTGATCCGAATGGCAATGGATACTATCGCCATACTGATGTCGGTTTTTTGCGCGTAATGTATTATGGTGGCTTGATTTTGCTTTTGACTTATTATGTTTCCCAATTGATTTTTCTATGGGGATTGTTTGTCAACTTGAAATGGTCCGGGAAAGTTTTGGTTTTCTTGGGTCTTTTGGGGCTGTTCGCGATGTTTGAGGCCAAAGGCGAGTCGTGCTATTTGATCTACAAGGTGTTTTTTGTGGCTTCATTGTTCGTTGACAACAAAAGGGAGGAAAGAAATGGAATACTTGTTTGTAACTAACCAATTCAAAATTGGCGGAGTGGAAAGTGTCTTTCTGAACATTGCCAGAACTATAAAACGCGAGATTTATCTTTTGCCGTTGCATAATAATTTTGACGAGGAAGTTTACGGTCTCATTCCATCAAATGTGAAAATATTGGAAGTGCCCGAGAATTTTAAAAGGTCGCTTTTTATCTTGCCAAAACTGTATGCTTTTGCCGTGACAATTTCCAACAAATTTAGGGGAATCGATCTTTGCGTAATAAATTTTTCCGATACGTTGACGACGCTCCTTTTTTCGCATCTGGTAAAGGCTAAAAAGCATCTTTCGTGGATACATTGCAATCCTCTCGTATTTCCAATGTCGAAATTCTTTTTCTTCTATAAATATTTTTTTAAGAGATGCGACGAAATTATCTGCTTATGCAAAACCCAATCGGAAACTTTTTCTAGGATATTCAAGCCAAAAAGTATAATTATTTGTCCGAATTTAAGTGACACAGGAACGATTAATCTAAAGAACTCCGAACCGCTTGACTATGACAACAAGTTTATCGTTATGGTGGCAAGGCTGGACTTGCGCTCGAAAGATTTCGCCACTTTAATATCTGCCTATTGTCAATTGCCGGATGAAATTACGGATAATATGGATCTTGTTTTCGTGGGCGGAGGCAATGACGAAGAAGCGGTGAAGGGTTATGTTCCCGATGCTTTTAAAAACAAAATCAAATTCGTTGGCAATCAGGCAAATCCCTATAAATGGATTTCCAAGGCAGAATTTATGGTTCATTCAAGCAAGAGCGAGGGGTTTCCCATGGTAGTCGTTGAGTCATTAGCGTGTGGAACTCCTGTTATTTCAAGCGACTGTGTTGCTGGACCTCGGGATATTTTGGACGGTGAAAAATATGGACTTCTCTTTGAAATTGGCAATGTTGAGGAATTGAAACAAAAAATGCTCCTTTTGCTACATGACAAAAAAATACATGAGGGATATAGAAAATTGTCTTTGTCCAGAGTTGAAGAATTGAATCACGAGGCAACGAGCAAATTGAATATGATCTTGGAGGCGCAAGGATGACAACATCCGCAATCATAGTGACTTTCAACCGCAAAGATTTGGTTTTGCGCTGTATAGATTCGGTGCTGAATCAAACGCATAAAGTGGAAAATCTTGTCATAGTTGACAATTGTTCGACCGACGGCACTGTTCGGGCAATCTTTGAAAAATATGGAAACGGGCAGTTTGATTCGCAGAAAGAAAAATTGCTCTCGCTCTCTGTGTCAAATGGAGTTTCCGTCTATATGTATTCGAAGTCTCAAAATACGGGCGGTTCGGGCGGGTTTCATAAGGGGATGCAAATCACCTTCGAAACGTTTGCAACGGACTTCTACTGGATGATGGACGATGATGGCTACCCGACAGAAGAATGCCTTGAAAAGCTCATTGCAACATCGCAAAAAAAGAGTCTTGACTATGTTATGCCGGTAAGCATTGACATTGACAATCATGAGAATCTTTCTTGGGCTACACGGAAGCGCAATGGAAAGAAAACGATTATCTACAGAGAATTGAAAGACTCATGGGGAGACATTTTGGATTATGTCACGCCGTTCAATGGGGTCTTGCTTACAAAAAAATGCATGTCCGAGGTGGGCTATATAAATAAAGATTTTTTTATTTGGGGCGACGAATATGAGCATTATTGGCGTTGCCGGAGTTTTGGCGTGAATCCTGTCACTGATTTGGATGCTGTTTTTTATCACCCTGCCGCCAAATTACCGCTTGTGCCGATTTGTTTTGGATTATTTAGAGTTCCATATACTGATTCTCCCGTCCGCATGATTTGTCTTGCACGGAATTATACTTACATATATTTACATTATGACAA
Source organism: uncultured Treponema sp. (assembly GCA_947178095.1). Taxonomy (GTDB): domain Bacteria; phylum Spirochaetota; class Spirochaetia; order Treponematales; family Treponemataceae; genus Treponema_D. The sequence continues at coordinate 11,571 of CAMWWZ010000059.1, read as the reverse complement.
GAAGATAAAAATTCCAATCAAATTTTTAATGTACTTTTGGCTCTTTATGTTTACAAGGCGTGGAGATTTTAAAGGTTTCAAACTTTATTGCCAGTCTGTGAAGGATGGCTTCAAGGGCGACTTTACACAGCATTTAAGATATTTGAATAATCAAAAACAAGGAGGTAGGCTGAAGGATTAGGATTCTAAAGTGCCACAAGTTGCTAAAATTTATTTTTGCAACGATATTATGTTATGTTGACTTTTGGAATAAAGATATGGTATATTTTTGTTATGTATATGATGTCTGAGGAAACGAAAAGCATGCTTCAAGAGGCAATCGCTTATGGAAGTTCTGCTCCGAAATTTTCCGCTGAAAATGACTTGCGCAAAACAAGCAGGGGGAATCCTTTGCTTGCAAAAAATCGTTTTCGCACGATTGAGGAAGTTGATGCGGAATTGGTTTCTAGGCTTGGCATAAAGTGAAGACTCTTTCAGAAGCACATCAGCTGCGGATTTCTAAAATTTACGAGCAATACAGAAACGTGGTTTGCCCGTTGGTTGCTTTTATTGAATCCGTGGATGCAAAGTTTCCCATAACAATACTTAACGAAATACGCTCAATATTTAGCCATTTTTCGCGTGCCTACGAAGAATCTGTGGCTGACAAGGAAATTTCTGAGGAGTTGGCAAAGGCAGAAAACCATTTGAAGCGGGCTATATTGGACTGCTACAAATTTGGCTCATTGTCTTTGATGGATTTCTATGATAATTTCCGTGCGGAATATAGGTTTGCGGACTTGGCTCAAATTGACAACGGTGTTTTTTTATCTAAAATAACCCAAGATTTTTCCAATGGTCAACAACAACTCCTGCAAGCGAAAATGTCCGAACGAATGGGGAAGACGGCGGACGAGCTTTACAATGAGTTTGAGGCTTCGTTTAGACTGTTCCTTGGAGTTTACAAATTGGTAAACGAGAAAATCGGAATTGTTCATCGCGTTTCGAAAAAGGCAAAATGGACTCGCTTTTGGGGAACATTCGGCTTTTGGATTTCGCTCGGGCTTGCAGTTGTGGGCATAGTTTTGGCTCTTTAAATATATCATTATTTAATCCTAAATCTTTCAGCCAAAAAGCATGGCTGAAAATAGAAATCAACAAAACCAAATTCCGCATTCCCGCTACGATTTTCTTCTCGTGGGCGCGGGGCTGTTCAACGTGACGCTCGCCAACTTGTTTTCCGCGCGCGGCAAGAAATGCCTCGTGGTCGAGCGGCGCGACCACGTCGCGGGGAACGTCTACACTTACGAGGAGTGCGGAATCAACGTGCACAAGTACGGGGCGCACATCTTCCATACCGATGACAAGAAAGTCTGGGACTATGTGAGCCGCTTCGCCGAGTTTAACCGCTATACGAACTGCCCCGTCGTCAACTACAAGGATCACCTCTACAACCTGCCATTCAACATGAACACGTTCGCGAAGATATGGCCGACGGTCATCACTCCCGAGGACGCGAAAAGCCATATAGAGGAGCAGTCGCAGGTGATGGCGGGGAAGGCTCCGCGAAACCTCGAGGAGCATGCGATCTCGCTGGTCGGGCGCGACATCTACAAAATCCTCGTGAAGGGCTACACGGAGAAGCAGTGGGGACGGGACTGCGCGGAACTTCCGCCCGACATCATAAAGAGGCTTCCGCTGCGCTTCACGTTCGACAACAACTACTTCTCAGACCGATACCAGGGAATCCCGGTCGGCGGCTACACGGGAATGGTCGAAAGGATGCTCGGAGACACCGAGGTGTTGCTCGGCATGGACTATCTTTCGCATCGGGATGAATTCGATGCCATCGCCGACAAGGTTGTATACACGGGCGCGATCGACGAATTCTTCGGCTATGAGCTGGGAAAACTCGAGTACCGCACGCTGAGGTTTGAGACAGAAAGGCTCGATGTGGCGAACTTTCAGGGAAACGCGGTGGTGAACTACACCGAGCGCGAGATTCCGTACACGCGGATCATCGAGCACAAGCACTTCGAGAATCAGAACGTTGCACTGCTGGATCTGCCCGTGACCGTAATCACTAGGGAATATCCGGGAGAATGGAAGCCCGGGGACGAGCCGTACTATGCCGTGAACGACGGAAAAAATTCCGCCCTCTACAAAAAGTATGCGGACAAGGCGGCATCACAAAGCAAGGTCGTGTTTGGAGGTCGGCTTGGAATGTACCGCTATTTCGACATGGACGACACGATTGCGGAGGCGTTCAGGCTGTTTGAGCGGATGACGGGGGAAAGCGATTAAGCAATTAGTAACAGCGTCAGCTTTCTGTTACGGCAGGTTTCTGCTTGAAACCTGCATGCTAAATACACATTCTCATTTTACTGAGAATGTTCGTAACGTATTTTTTTCTTGGAGGAAATATGAATTGTACAAACGGACTGGTTTCAGTCATTACGCCGTGCTATAACGGAAGCAGGTTCATTTCAGAAACAATTGATTCTGTTTTGTCTCAGACATACTCAAATTGGGAGATGATTATAGTGGATGATGGTTCGACGGATAATTCAGCGGAAATTGTAGACTCGTATTCCAAAAAGGACGGCAGAATTCGGCTGATTCGGCAGGCAAATGGCGGTTCTTCAAAAGCACGAAATCATGGAATCAAGGAGGCGCAAGGACAGTATATTGCCTTGCTGGATTCCGATGACCTGTGGAAACCGGAATTTCTGTCTGAACAGATTGATTTCATGAAAGGGAAAAATACACGGTGCGTGTACTCTTCTTATGAGCGAATTGATGAGGATTCAAAAGAATGTCTTTCGCCGTTGATTTGTAAGAGAAGTGTTTGTTATAAAGATATGCTTGTGCGGAATTATATTGGCTGTCTTACTGGACTTTATGATTGCTCTGTAAGCGGGAAAATATTTCTGCATGAAGAATTAAAGTCACTTAGGGATGATTATGCATACTGGCTTGATGTGGTTAAAGCGTGCGGGGTTGCCTATGGAAATCAGAAAGTCTTGGCAAGTTATAGGGTATTGCAGAATTCTACAACAGGAAAAAAGAAAAAACTCATAAAAACGCAATATGATTTTTATAGGCGGTACTTGAAGCTCAATCCGATTGTAAGTCTGTTTCATACAATTCAATGGGGATTTGCAGGATTGATACACTTTTCAAAATAAAAAGCAAACTATGATTTTATAGAGGAGGACAACATGACCATAACCATAATCGGAGGATCGGGTTTTGTGGGGACACGGCTTGCAAAGCGTCTTCTTGAAGCGGGGCATAACGTAAGAATCGCGGACAAGCGGCGGAGCGCGGCATACCCGGAGCGGTGGATTCGCTGCGACGTGCGGAACGCGCTGGACGGGACGGACGAGTTCCCCGAAAGCATCACCGACGCCGACACCGCGCCCGGCGCGGACAAAATCGCGCGGGAAGCCCAGCCGATGCATTCGCTCTTTGAGGCGCTTGAGGGGAGCGACGCGGTGGTGAACCTCGCCGCCGAACACCGCGACGACGTAACGCCAAAATCGCTCTACGACGACGTGAACGTTCGCGGCAGCCGGAACGTCTGCGACGCATGCTCGCGGCTCGGAATCCGCAGGATAGTCTTCACCAGCTCGGTCGCCGTCTACGGCTTCGCGCCCGCCGGAACGGACGAGGGCGGAGAAATCAACTATTTCAACGACTACGGACGGACAAAATATCTTGCGGAGGAAAAATACCGCGAGTGGCTCGGGGAGGACGCGGCGAACTCCGCCGTGATAATCCGCCCGACGGTCATCTTCGGCGAGGGCAACCGCGGCAATGTCTACAACCTGCTGCGCCAGATCGCCGGAGGGAAGTTCCCGATGGTCGGGCGTGGCACGAACCGCAAGAGCATGAACTACGTGGAGAACGTCGCCGCGTTCATCCAGTTCTGCGTTGAAAATGAGGAAAATCTTCCGTGCCTGGAAAAAGGCTTTGACGGAGCTTCAGCCGGAAAACTTCATCTTTTCAACTACTGCGATGAGCCTGCCTATGACATGAACGGCCTTGTCCTCGACGTGTACAAATACCTCGGAAAGCCGAGGAGACGGCTCGTCCACTTCCCGTACTGGCTCGCGTACTGCGGCGGGAAATGCTTCGACCTGCTCGCGCTCGTCCTGCGCAGGAAGTTCGCCGTGAGCGCGATCCGCGTGAAAAAATTCTGCCAGGACACGTACTTCGTTGGAACGAACATAAAGGCGACGGGCTTCGTTCCGCCGGTCAGCCTTGAGGACGGCTTGCGAGCGACAATTGAGTATGAGTTCGTGAACAAGATGCAGGGGCATACGTTTCGTTGTGAGTGAAGCGGAGATTTGATTCTTGCGGAAAGGGCATTGCCCATCATTTGTGAGAGCCATAACTCATCATTCGTGACTAACCATGTTATGGCAATGGGCAATGCATGCAACCACTCGTGCGCATTTTTCGCAACGACCGTATGAACATTTGCGTTAAGTCGTGTGAACATTTTCACCAAGCCGTGTGAATGTCTTCGCCAAGTCGTATGACATTTTTCATTAAGCCGTGTGAATGTTTTCACCAAGCCGTAACGCTTTAAGACGTGGAGAGGTGACAGCCGCTTTCATTCAAAAAACGAATTGAGCTTCGCGTACAATTCGCCCGCCGCCTGCTTTTCTTCGTCGCTCAAATTCGCGTTCTCGTCGTCCGCGAGCGTCTCGAGCGAAGAAAGCGTCTGCGAAAGCGCGGTGTAAAATCCTCGCGAGACTTTGAGCCAGTAGTTCGAATTTCCGTCCGTGAAAAGGCACACGAATCCCATCTCGCGGCTTTTCGCCTTCGCCCTCGCGCTCTTCATAATCCACTTGAGATTTTTCATCAGGCCGCGGCATCCGCCTTCCGCGTTCAAATTGAAATTGCTCTTCCTGTCGAACTTGTTTTCGTCCACGACTTCGATTCCGAAAATCTTCGCCACTTTCATGGCGGTAAAAAGTTTTTCGCCGTCCAAGATTTTAAAGCCCGAATCCATCAAAACCCGCGCGCGGAATCCTGCGCATTTTTTTTCGATTTCGGAAAGCTCGATTTTTTTCACCGCCGCCAAAAAGTCTCGGTAGGGAAGTTCCACGGCTCTCTTTCCCTTGACTTTCGAAATTTTGAACGGAACTCCGTCGAGAACGAATTCTTCTTCGTGCGATTTTTTTTGCTTTTCGCCCCGCGGATTTTTTTCGGCAAACCTTTCTTCCCTCGAATCGAATTCGCTTTCGCGTTTTTTCGATCGCGAGCGCATCGCCCTTTCAAGTTGTTCTTCCAGATTCGGATCGATTTTGCGAAGCAGGTTTTTTGTGAGCGGCGAAACGCTCATCGCGAACATTCGGCTTGTCTTTACGATTTCGCCTGTCACGATGTATTGCGGGCTTGTGCGGAAAAGGCTTGAGCCTGGATGGATCGCGATGTGGTCTGCGGTGAGAGTCCTGTAATTTCCGCCGCGTTCACGCCGCCCGCCGTTCGCGTTGCCTTCGCGCGCGCACACGAACTGAATCATTCCCGATGCGACGCAGCAAAGATAGTCGTCCGTAGAGCCGCCGCCAGAAATCGGGATTCCTTGCTCGCTCACGATTTCCGAAAGCTGCGCGACGATGTTTTTGATTTCTGCGAGCACTTTGTAATCTAAATAATTTTTTTCCGCGAATTTTTGTCTTTGCTTTTCGTCGCCGAATTTTTCATAAGTGCGATAAAGCTTCGCATAGCTTACGAAGTCGCCGCGCTCGTCGTTGAATTTGTGGTGCGCCTTCCGCGCTTCCATTTCGCTTCCCGGCGGCAGGACGAAAGGCGAGTGCGTCGAAAGGAACGCCGCCGCAATCAACGCTTCTTCCAAGACATTTGGATATTTCAAAATCGCTTCGACGATGATTCGCGAGATTCTCGGAAGCAGGGGGAAAAGAGCCATCATCTTTCCGATCGAAGAAAGCGTGCGGTCGGGATTCAAAGCCTTGAGCATGAAAAGAGTTTCTTCCCCTCCCTCGATTCCTTCGAGCGAAGGCTTTGAGATGAAGTCGAATTTTTCAAAGTCGCGGATTCCGAGTTCCGCCATCCGCAAAATCACTTCGCTCAAATCCGTGCGGAAAATTTCTTCGGTCGTGTATTCTTCGCGCCTTTCGAAATCCGCCTTCGGATAAAGCCTGTAGCAAGTGCCGGGTCCTGTTCGTCCCGCGCGGCCTCTTCGCTGCATGCACGAAGCCTTTGAAACCGAAGTTTCGACGAGGCTTGAAGTGAATGTGCTCGGATTGTAGAAATTCAATTTTGCCAAGCCCGAATCGATTACGGTCGTTATTCCGTCGATCGTCACGGAAGTTTCCGCGATGTTCGTGGAAACGATCACTTTTATTTTTCCGCGAGGCGCGTCCAAAAATACGTTTTCCTGCTCTTCTTTCGGAAGCCTTCCGTAAAGCGGCACGATGAAAAGCCTGTGCGAATGCCTGCTCTGCGAAAGTTTTGCAACGCAGTCGTGGATTGACTTTTCGCCCGGAAGGAAAATCAGGATTCCGCCTTCCTCGCCGTTTTCGATTACGCGCTCGACCGCGCTTTCGATTTTCAAAAGCATCGCGTCGTTCGCGGCTTCGGTCAATGTGCTCGCAGGAATTTCAGGCGGATCGTAGACAAGCGCGACCGGATATGTCGTCGTCTCAATCGTAACGATTGGGCAGCCACCAAAATATTTTGAAAACGCCTCGGCGTTCATCGTGGCGGAAGAGACGATGATTTTCAAATCCTTTCGCACTTCGAGGCATCGCTTCAAAAGTCCCAGAACGAAGTCAATCGTGAGGCTTCGCTCGTGCGCCTCGTCCACCATGATTACGGAATATTTTGACATCATCGGATCGAGCTTCATTTCCTGCAAAAGAATTCCGTCGGTCATGATTTTGATTTTCGTCGTGGAATCCGTGAAATCCTCGAAGCGCATTTTGTAGCCGACAAGCCCGGGATAAGTCGTGCCCAATTGCCTTGCGATGAATTCGCTCACGCTCAAGGCGGCGATTCTGCGCGGCTGGGTCACGGCGATGATTCCGTTTTCGGAAAATCCCGCCTCGTGCAAGATTACGGGAATCTGCGTGGTCTTGCCCGAACCCGTGGGGCTTTGCACGACAATCACTTGGTTTTCTTTGAGGCATTCGAGAATCTTTTCTTTTTGCTCGTATACCGGAAGTTTTTTGTAGTCGATTTTTCTTGTTTCCATAATTCTTATTTTACTGCCATGTTTGGATTTCCTCGATTTTCTTGAGCGCGTCGAGACGTGCGCGGTAATACTTCGCGTTTTTCGTTTCGCCTTGCGCTTCAAGCGAGGATATGAAATTTTCGTCGAGAATTCTTATCACGGGACTTTTCGTTCCCGCCGGAGTGAACGCCGTTATGAAATTGATTTTGTGGCTTTTCACGAAAAATCCGTTTTCGTCCGAATCAAGCTCGAGTTCCACGAACTGTCCGTCGCCCGTGTACTGCCACGTCTCCAAAGGATTTTCGTAGTTGAGCGCGCGGCGTTGTCCTGAAATCGTGTTGCCGTTCGCGTACATTATCACCTTGCGGATTTTGCGCGAATCCGATTCGCCGAAAAATTCCACTGGGCGGATTACGTGCGGATGATTCGAGACGACGATGTCCGCGCCGGCATCCAAAAGATCGCGGTAGAATTTCTTCACGCTTTCGAGGACTGTCATCACGTATTCTTCTTCGCTCGTGTGAATCGAAACCAAAAAAATGTCGGGCGAAAATTCCTCGCGCATTTTTCGAATGCGTTCAACGAATGCCGCGCGTCCGCTCGCGTTCGGTCGGACGAAATTCACTTTGTCGTAGTTTTTCCAAGTGTTGAGAATTTCCGTCGCCGCGATGAAAAGGATTTTCTTTTCGTTCCAAAAAAATTGCGCGAAAGAAAATTCGCCGTCGTTCGTGAGCCCTGAAAAATAAATCGGCCGCTCGTTTTCGGCACTTTTTTCCGCCACGCTTTCCGCCCAAATTTGCGTCGCTTGAATTCCCGCTGAATTTTGGTCGTCGGTGTGATTGTTCGCAAGCGAAATCAAATTGAAGCCCGCGTCGAATGCCGCCTGCGGATATGAATGCTGCATGTTGAAAGTGGGGTAGGATTCAAATGGAAGGCTTTGCACGACTGGCGCTTCAAGGTTCGCGAACGCGAAATCCGCCGCGCCCACTTTTTCGCGGATGTCGTCCCAAATCAGCGAAAAGTCGTTCATCTGAAAATTCTGCGTGTGCGCCATGATGTCGCCCGCAAAAACCAGTTTTAGAATTTTGTTTTCTTTTGGAGGAAGCTCTTCGTGCTTTGTCGTTTGGCACGAGAAAAAAAACAGTGTCAAAAAAACTGCGAGCGTGCCGCTAATCTTTTTATGCATATTTTATTGTACATTCAAAGTTCTTTTTTTGCAAGTTTTTTCCCGATATAATTTTGACTTCCCTGTGCCAAATTTTTGTACTTTACACAATTTTATTTTTTTGATATATTTTCGATATGAAGAATCTTTCGCGGGAGTATTTGGAAACGCTCTCGTCCGCCGAATTGATTCATCTTGCGGATGAATATGGCGTGGACATTCCCGATGACTTGAACAGGCAGTTCATCATAGGCGACCTGCTGGAATTTGCGGACGAACTGGAAAGCGACGAGCGTTATCGTGAAAGCGTCGTTCTTTCGGACACGGGGCAAGTTATGAACGTGAATGTTCTGCCGGATTCATACAACGAAAATCGCGTCAACGTGATTTTGCGCAATCCAGCCTCGCTTTTCGTTTGGTGGGATTTGAGCGAAAGCAGTTTGAAGCAGCTGGAAGAGTCGTTCGGAACTTTGCGCCTTTGTGTGAATTTCTTCGAAACGCGAGAAGATTTAAAGCCGTGCGATTCGTTCGAAATAAAAATATCGGAAAAAGAGCGTTCTCGATATGTCATCATTCCGTCGGACAAAAAATTCGTCCGCGTGGATTTGATGTGCGATATTGACAGCAGGGAAGAAATGCTCGCGTTTTCGCAGAAAATTCCGTTGCCGGTTTTTTCCGATTTTATGATTTTGCGTCCCGGCGAAAAATTGAAGATTCCTCGAGCCATGGAACTTTCCGGCGCGATGGATTTGTTGCGTGAGCATTACAATGAGTACAGGAATTCGTTCGCATGAAATATGCTTTTTGCGTAATGCGAAAATTTAATTTTTAGTCTTGGAGAATTTCTTTTGGTTGTTTTCAATAGGGTTTTAAAAATATGTCTTCAAAAAATTTAGTTTTTCTTTTAAATCTTCACCATCCTTACATAAAGCTTGACAAGGAAAATTTTCCAAGGTACGAGGAAGAGGGCACTTTGTTTTTCCGCGCGATTTCAAAATTGTACCTGCCTCTTCTGAACATGCTTTCGAAATTTGAAAAGGAAAGAATTTCCGCCAAATTCGCGCTGGTCTTTTCCGCCCCGATTTGCGCGCTTTTGGACGACGAGGATGTGAAAAGCGGCTACAACGAATGGCTTGATTCCCTGATTGAATTCGCCGAAAAGGAAGTCGCTCGCACGAAAAAAAATTCCGCGCTCAATTCCGTCGCGCGAAAAAATCGTGACGAGGCTTTGCGTTGCAAGCGCGATTTCAACGATGTCTATGGGCGCGATTTGCTCGGCGCGTTTTCGAATTTCGCGAAAAAAGATTTCGTGGAAATTCTCGCCACTTGCGGCACTTATATGTTCGTGCCGCATTTTTGCGATATGCCCGAAATCCTGAACGCGCAGGTGGAAAGCGGGCTTTACGCTGTCAGGACTTGCTTCGGAAGAAATCCTGCGGGATTCTTTTTGCCGGAAATGGGCTATGCTCCGGAAGTCGAGAACGTGCTTAAACTTTACGGCGTGGAATACACCGTCCTTCCAAGGCACAGCTTTTTGTTTTCGAAAATTCCTCCTCAAGACGGAATATTCGCTCCCGCTAAATTCCAGAATTCGCTTGATGCGTTCGCCTCTGTAAAATTCAATTCTGAAATCGCCGCGAATCCTCTATATAAAAACACAAAGTGTGATTTGGCGTGGGAACTTTCGCATGGAGAACTTTTTCCGTTTGTCCGCGACGAAGGCTCGAGGCACGCTTCGACTTTTTCCTACAAAAACAATGGCGGAGATTCGTATGACGAGGCGGCCGCCATTGAGCGTGCCAAATGCGACGCGCGCGATTTTGTCGAGGCGAAAACAGCCCTTCTTTCCAAGGCGCAGGAAGCTTTGGACGGCGAGCAGGTTTTTGTCGGCACGTATTTTGACGGAGTTTCACTTTCCAGAAATTGGGCGGAGTTTTTCGAATTCCTTGAATGCTCGCTTCGTGAGGCCGTTTCGCGCGGCGTAAAGGTCGTGGGCTTTTCCGATTTGATCGACAAGAGCGGCAAAAAAGAACGCCAAAAAATCATTCCATATCTCGCCGCCTATTCGGGCTCGCGCTACGGAGAGAATCTCGTTTCCAACGCGAACAATTGGATGATGCGATATTTGCGAAAATCAAGCGAACGTCTCGTTGATTTGGTTTCGCGCTTTCCGGACGACGGCGGGCTCAAGGCGAGGCTTTTGAATTTGGGCGCGCGCGAACTCATGCTCGCGCAGGATTGCACTTTGGCAAAAATGATCGATTCAAATACTTACGCCAATTTCGCTTCGGAATGTTTTCGGCGAAGAATTGTTTCGTTTTCAAATGTGTACGAAGCGTTGGGAAAAAACACTGTCAGCACGGAATGGTTTTGCTCGCTTGAAAAGGCGCACGCGATTTTTCCGTGGATGAATTACAGGATTTTTGCGAAAAAGCACTAGCGCGCGCAGAAATTTGTTGAAAAAAAATCCACTTGAGGTTATACTTAAAGACGGAGGTTGTGCCATGGAAAAAGAGCAGAATAGCAAGTCCGCAAAATTTTGGGACGACGTAAAAGGCGGTCTTGAAAAAGGTTATGCGGCTTCAAAGGTCGGTCTCAAAAAGGCCGGGGCCGCGCTTCAAAAATTCAGCGACAAAAGCGTCGTCGCCGTAGAAAAAAAACAGCTCGAGGCGAAGCGAAAAAAAACTTGCGTTCAAATCGGCGAGATTGTTGCAAAAAGGCTTTCGGCGAAGAACGCTTCTCCAATCGGATCTTCTGACGAGGAAATCGCGCCTTTGTTGAAGGAAGTCGCGAATTTCGACAAGGAAATCGCCAAGCGCGAAAAATCGTTGAAAGAGCTTGAGAAAGAAGGCAAAACGTCCGATAAACAAAAGGCGGATGCGCCAAAAAAAGCTGGCAAAAAAACGTCCGCGAAAAAGGCCGATGTTTGAGAGTTTCTTTGAAAAAAGTCAAAAAAATATAAAAAATTTTAAAAAAAATATAAAAAACTATTGACACTTTTTTCATAATATGATACTCTCTTTTTTACCGCTTGAGAATGATTCGGCGGAAGTTCATTGAAAAACATAGGGATGGGAAGAAGGACAGCAAATTCCATAATGGAATCAGCACGGATTTTTCCGTAGACCCAGTGACATTGCGGGGTCTAAAATAATTGAGCATGTCATTACACAGGATAATTCATTGCCCGCGAGGGCGATGGTGAATGATGGAGAGTTTG
>CAMWWZ010000058.1 GCA_947178095.1 uncultured Treponema sp. | reverse complement strand
GATTTTTCGAAATTCTTTTTGGCGGCGTTTTTTCTCCTCAATAACTTTTGGCGCAACTCGAATAAATAAAAACGCGCTTTCCCGAAGTGATTGAAATTTCTTTTTACGAAACGGCAAAAAAAATGATCGCGAGTTTGATGTGAAAATTTCTGAAAAATAATCAGCAGCGCGATTTTTACTTATCGCAAGTTGCGATAAATTTCTGATTTTGTATCGCAAGTAAGATTTTTTAAAATTGAATTTATCGCAAATCATGATGTTTGAAAAATTTATTCTATCGCAATTTGCAAAATTTTGTGATAAATTTTTAGTTTTTATCGCAAGCGGAATTTAGCGAATTAGATTTTATCACAAATTTTTATGCATCTTTCAAAAAATATCGCAAGCATGACATAAAAATTTTGTCTTATCGCAAGTTGCGATATTTTTATAGAATTTGCGATAAATTTTTTAATTTTTATCGCAAATTTCCACGAGTTTTCAAAAAATATCGCAATTCATTTCAATTCAAATTAAAACGAATAAATCCATGAAATCGGGAATTTCACGAAAAGATTCCCATCGCAAAATTCAAAATCGGCGGCAAGCGAAAATTCGTGATTGCCGAAAGCGCAGGCAAACGAAGGCTCAATTCCAAAAACTGGCTTTGCTTTTGTTTCGCCAAAATCCAAAAAGCATTGAGCGCCCAAACCCACCGCGAAATTTTCGGCAAAAGAATAAGCCGCCTTCGCGCCAATGTACATATCGTATGTGGAATCTTCATCGTCAACGTCCGTATCGCCGACAATTTCCGCGGCGATTGCAAAATCATTCAAAACCCATTCAATCGAGGCGTTAAAAATATTTTTTCCGGCAATCGCAATATTTTCGGAATAATCCAATTCTTCCAACGCGCCCACGCCTTCATAATGGCCGTAGCCCGCGCGAATTATCAAGTCATCAGATTTGAAAGGACGGAACGCCGCGAAAACGCCAAAATAAATTTCGTCGCTGTCAATGATGTCGCCCACTTTTGCGCCAACGGAAAAAAGCTCGCCAAAATCATATTCCGCTCCAAGCCCGAAATCGAAAGGCTTTTGCTCGCCGTCTTCTTCATCGCCATTCAAAAAATTTGCAAGGTCGTTATCAAGATTGTCCATCGGAATTGTCGCGGCAATGCGAAGCCCTTCAAGCGGTTCGACCATCAGCGAAAATCCCGAAGAGCCAAGCCCGCCCGCAGGCGCATTGTCGTCCCAAAGCGGCAAGTACGAGCCGCTCATCCACAAATCATCATGGAACGCGAGCGTAATCATTTTAAATGGGCGAAAGTGAAGCCAATAATCCAAATCCGTCCAGGCGAAATTCAAATGATTTGTTTCGGAAGTTTCATTGCCTTTTCCCGTGCCGAGCGTGAATTCAACTTCGAGATAAGCGTCAACTTTTTCCGAAGAAAATTCCACCGAAGCATTTTCCACAATGCCCGCGAAATTCGTTTCGTCGTCCCAAATTTTGTCGATTGTCACGATATCCGAAGAAAGCTCGTTCGCAAAATTTAATTCAAATTCCTGCGCCCAAGAAACGGACGCGCCAAGCATCGCAATCGCGGCGAGCGATTTCAAAATTTTTTTGTTCATGAAAACTCCTTTTTGAATTTTTGTTAGTTAAAACTAATTATCGATAGCATACACTAATTATTTATTTTTGGCAAGTGCATTTTAAAAAATTTTCAATTTTTTTTGCAAACCGAACTCTTCACATATCATTCAAAATATTGTATAATTTTAAATATGGAAAAAGAAAAAATAGAAGTGATTCCTTATCTTTCGTTCAAAGGAAATTGCGAAGAAGCGGTCAATAAATATATCAACGCTTTTGGCGGCGAGATTTTGTTCATTTCGCGTTGGTCGGAAAACACGGACGAAGTGAAGCCTGAGCAAATCGGAAAAGTAATGCATGTGGAATTTTTGCTCGGCAAATCGCGCATGGCGGCCGGAGATTCGTTTGACTGCGCGGAAGTGAATACGGACATAAAATTGATGATTCATACTGATTCGAAATCGGATGCATTGCGCGCGATATCAGTTTTGTCGGAGGGCGGCAAAATTCTCTCGCCGCTAAAACCTCATCCCGCTCCCGATGACGATGGTTGCGGTTCAATTACAAAAGATCGTTTTGGTTTCACTTGGATTATTACATGTCCAAATCCTTTGTTTAAATAAAGGAAAATTAAAATGATACGAACCGCATTCGTCGTTTCAGTGAGCGACGACAATTCGCAAGCGCAAGTTCTCCCGATGATAACTGGCGCGTGTCTTTCTTGCAAAGAGCGATGCGCCCAGCGCGGAATGCCTTTTTCCGTGAGCAATGAAAAAAAATTCGAGATAAAAAAAGGAAGCGTCGTGAGCATCGCGACTTCTCAAAAAGCGGAAGCCGTGCAAAGCATCATCTCGCTTTGTGCGCCAGTTTTGTGTGCTATCGCGGCATTCTTTTTTTCCCCCTCCATAAGCCAAACTTTTTTTCATCGGCCAGCCACCGAAGGTTTCAAAGCGGCATGCTCGCTTGCTGGAATCATAATTCCTGCGGCAATCGTATTTGCTGTGAGCAGATTCAAAATCCGCCCGGCGCGTCCGCATATCGAAAAAGTTTTTTAACTGTTCTTCGAAAAAACATTTTTAAAGACTTCCACATATTTAAAAAATATGGTAAAATTGCGCCATGCGATTTACGAGTACAAGAGACAAAAATTTGGACAGCGGTTTTTTGAATGCGATTTTGGACGCGCTGCCGAGCGACGGCGGACTTTATGTTCCTGAAGGCAATGCAAACTTGCGCCGCTGGATTTTATATACGAACGAGCAAACTCCTTTTCCTTCGATTGCGGGCGCACTCACAAGCGCGTGTTTGAACGATGAATTTTCTCCGATAATTTGCGAAACTATTGCGACGTATGCTTTTCCGTTTGAACCAAAAGTAAAGCGGCTCGATGAAAATCTTTTTACGCTGGAACTTTTCGACGGACCGACAGGCTGCCACCGCGACTTCGGAATTTCGTATTTGGTTTCCTGCCTTGAAACGATTTCGATTTTGCAAGACAGAAAGCCGATTCTTCTTGACATCACCACTGGAAAGCACGGCGCGATTTTGAGTCATGTCATGCGCGGAAGACGGAATGTAAAATCAGTTTTGGTTTATCCAAAAGGACAATTGCGCGGACTTAACGAAAAAGATTTTATTTGGAACGGCGGAAACATTTTCCCAGTAGAAGCGGATGGCGACGAGGAATTCTGCCGCAAGCTTGTACGAGAAATTTTTTCCGAACGTGCGCTCGTGGAAAAATACACGCTCACGATTTCCACCACGGCGAACATCGGGCGGCTTTTGCCCCACGCATTTTTTTACACCTACGCATTTTCGCGGCTCAAGAAAAAAGTTTCCGGCGACATATACTACGCGCTTGCTCCGGGAAACTACAGCAATTTGATTGCAGGGCTTTACAGTTGGCGGCTTTCGCTTCCGATGAGCGGACTTATTGTTCCGGCAAGCGGCGCACTCAACGTTGACATTCAAGGCTATCCCGTAATTTCGGACGCGCTCGTGCCGAAAGAAAAACGCAAGCCAATCGATCCGAGCGTGCCCAGCAATCTCGAACGCCTTGAAGATTTTTTCACAGGATATTCGGCGATGATGAAAAGTTTCATTTATCCTGCGCGAGTTTCCGATGCCGAAGCCGAAAACGCCGCGAAGGAATTGTACAAAAAATATTCGCTTGTTACGGACAGAGCCACGGCACGCGCTTATGCCGCTGCAAAAAAAAGCGGCAATATGGAAAGCGGCTCAGGCGATGCGGTGGTTTTGATTCAGCGCGACCATCCGGCATATTCGGCCGAATTCATTCAGCATGTTTTGGGCGAAGCGGTTTCCACTCCACAAAATGTTTTGGACGTGAAAAAGCCGTTTAAATTGGAACGCCCACCGATAAAAACGCGCGAAGAATTGATAAAAATTTTGGATGAAGTAAGCGCGTAGGAAAAGCAAAGCTGAATCCGAAAAAGAAAAGCATCGCAAAATGGCGCGTTTCGTCCTTGCGATGCTTTTCTTTTTTCCCATCTTGTGTTATATTTTCAAAATGAAATTCAAACCAAAAATTTTCGTGCCGATTTTTTTTCTCGTGGCACTCGGCGGATATTTTTTTTATTCTGAATTCGCGTCCGAAAAAATTCAAGAAATTCCGTATTCGGAATTTTTCAAGAATGTCGAAGAAAAGAAAATTTCCTCGGCGGAAATTTCCGAAAGCGAAATTATTTTTACTGATTCGCTCGGAAAAAAATTTAAAACGAAAAATCCTGAATCGCCTTTGCTGAATGAATTTCTTTTGAAGAATGATGTCGATGTGAAAACGCAAAAAAATTTTTCGCAAATTGTTTCGCTTGTGCTGGACATAATTTTCTACGCCATTTTTTTCGGCGCAGCGATTTTCGCATTTCGAAAATTCATCTCGCCAAATTCTTTCAAAGTTGTTCGTCGCACTGGCGTGGAATTCAGCGACATAATCGGAATGGATTCTCTCAAGCGCGACACAGTTCAAATTATGCAAATTATGAAATCGCCCGAAAGATTCGCAATGCGCGGAATCCGAATGCCGAAAGGAATTTTGCTTGAAGGCGCGCCAGGAAATGGCAAGACACTTTTTGCGCGCGCTTTGGCCGGCGAAGCAAGCGTGAATTTCATTCCTGCAAAAGCCACAGATTTTGAAAGTATGTTCATGGCGATTGGACCTGCGAAAGTTAAAATGCTTTTTCGCAAGGCGCGGCGTTGCGCTCCGTGCATAGTTTTCATCGACGAATTCGACGGAATTGGAACACGCAGAAATTATTCTGGAAGCGCGATCGAAACTGAGAACACGCGAATCGTCACCGCACTTTTGAACGAACTCGACGGATTCGAAACGAACTCGGGCGTTCTTGTGATTGCCGCCACGAACAGCGTTCGCGCGCTCGACGAGGCTTTGATTCGACCGGGCAGATTTGACGCGATTTTTTCCGTTCCATTTCCCGATGAAACATCTCGCGAAGAATTGGTGAAAAAATATTCCGCGAAAAAAAATCCGTCCGCCGAATGCACGGTGCAAAAATTGGCGGCAATGTTCAACGGATTTTCGTGCGCAAAAATCGAAAGCGTTTTAAACAAGGCGGCTTTGATTGCCGCGCAAAATTCCCGCGAAGAATTTTCGCTTGACGATGTGCGCTCGGCAATTTCAGCTTTGGCTCGAGGATGAAAATGTCGCAAGAAAAACATCGCGCCAAAAATAATCGAACTCTCACGCTTTCCGAAAACGAAAAAAAAATTTATGCCGAACAAATCGTTCAAGAATTGCGGCAATTTTCTGCGAAAGAAATTTTGGACAAAATAATTTGCGCCGATTTATTTTCCGCGATGGAATTTCTTCCTGAAAAATTTGTGGATCTTTTGATAATCGATCCGCCGTACAATTTAACAAAAAATTTCGGCGCGATGAAATTTTCCAAAATCAGCGATTCTTCGTACTGCGAATATTTGGAATCGTGGCTTCCAAAAATTTTGCGCGTTCTCAAACCAACGGCGAGCGTCTACGTTTGCTGCGATTGGCAAAGCAGCGCGGATTTGTATTTCGTCCTCAAAAAATATTTGCGCGTGCGAAATCGAATCACTTGGCAGCGCGAAAAAGGGAGGGGCGCAAAAAGCAATTGGAAAAATTCTTGCGAGGACATTTTTTTTGCGACGGCGAGCGACGAATATTTTTTTGATGTGGATGCCGTGAAATTGAAACGAGCCGTGCTCGCACCGTACAGACAAAACGGAATGCCAAAAGATTGGAATGAAAGCGACGGAAAAAAATTCCGCATGACGCATCCTGGAAATTTCTGGGACGACATTTCAATTCCGTTTTGGTCGATGCCGGAAAACACCGATCATCCCACGCAAAAAAGCGAAAAGCTTTTTGCCAAATTGATTTTGGCAAGTTCGCCCGTGGACGCAGTTGTGTTCGATCCATTTTTGGGTTCTGGAACAAGCGCGGTGGTGGCAAAAAAACTCGGCCGCCATTTTTGCGGCATCGAAAAAAATTTGGAATATTGTCTTTGGGCGCAAAAACGCCTCGACTTGGCGGAACACGAAAAAAAAATCCAAGGCTACGAAGACGGCGTTTTTTGGGAACGAAATTCCGGAAAGTAAAATCATTCACAAAAAGCTCGCGGCGTTCCAAAAAAGGCGGCATTTGAAAATGCGCTTTGTAAAATCTTGCGCGAACGTTTCACAAAAGCAAACACAAAATATTTTTCTAAACTTTTATTTCTTTGTGCCGATAAATTTATTAAGGTGTCAGAAATGCGCTAAAATGATGCGCGTTTTCTAACTCGGGTTTTCCACGCGGAGGCGCAAATATGATTTCAAATATTAGAAATTTGAATCCATACAGTTATAATGTCTCATCAAGCAGTGCGAGCGGAAAACTTTTTGTGCCTGTAAATCCATCGTCGGTGATTTACGCACAGTTCAACCATATTTCTGGAATCGCCGCAAAAGAAGGTCAGCAAGGTGTTTCCATTTCGAAAATCCAAATTCTCAACACGTTGATTGACAATCTTTCGAGAATAAAGTCCAATCCGAACACACAAAAAGTGATACAGATTTCGGAAGAGCAAGCCGACGCGCTCATAAAAAATTATCAGCAACAAATCGAACAAACCGTAAGAACTTCGCAAGCGGCGTTCGCATTGAACGGCGCGCGGCCAAGCGCGGGCGCACTTTTTTCGATTGACGCATAATGCGTTGCTACAAATGTTTTCGTCCAAAAGAATTCTGCCTCTGCTCGTTCGCCACGCCGCAAATTGACGCGGGCGTGAAATTCATTTTTTTGATGCATCCGAAAGAAGCCAAACGCCAACGCACCGGAACAGGAAGGCTCGCGCACATTTGCCTTGCCAATTCTGAAATTTTGCAAGGCTTGGAATTTTCGCAGAACACGCGGCTTTTTGATTTGCTCGGCGACGAAAAATTTCTTCCTGTTTTGATGTATCCCGGAAATGACGCTTGGAATGTGAACGACGAGAATTTTATAAAAT
The DNA here is from genome assembly GCA_947178095.1 of uncultured Treponema sp. GTDB lineage: Bacteria > Spirochaetota > Spirochaetia > Treponematales > Treponemataceae > Treponema_D. The sequence goes on along the minus strand of CAMWWZ010000058.1, from coordinate 10,547 downwards.
TGCTTTTGCCGAAAAATTCCGAAGAAAATGAAAATGAAAAAAATTCGGTGAGTGCGATTTCCGCGCGAAAAATTTTGATGCCAATCATAATTGACGCGACTTGGTTTTGCTCGCGAAAAATCATCGAGCACAATGAATTTCTATTGCGCCTTCCGAAACTTTCGTTCGCGAAAAATTATTCTTCGATTTTTACGTTCAAACACGAGCCGCGCCCTGAATGCGTTTCCACGATTGAAACTTGCTATTATTTAATTAAGGAATTGCAAGCGGCAAAAATCGTCGCGCAAAATGTTGATGCCGAGCCACTGATGACGATTTTCAAAAAACTGATTTCCGACCAACTCCGCGCAGAAAACGAGCGCGTCCAAGGTTTGCGACCGAGCACGCACGGCTACGATTGGAAGTACAACAAAATCCGCGAGATTCCTAATTTTTAAAAAACAGACGAGCCAGCGCGCTCGCCCGAATTCATCTTAAAAAAGCCCCGTAATTTTTCCGTCGTCATCGATGTCGATTGCGAGCGCGGCTGGCATTTTCGGCAAGCCTGGCATCGTCATAATTTCGCCCGAAAGCGCCACGACAAATCCAGCGCCAGAATAAAGCTGTACGTCGCGCACTGGAAAAGCGTAGCCGCTCGGCGCGCCGAAAAGTTTTGGATCATGGCTGATTGAGTTTTGAGTTTTCGCCACGCAGACCGGAAGATTTCCGTAGCCTGATTTTTCGAGCGCGTCGATTTTTTTCAAAGCGGCTTCAGCGAATTCCACACGTTGTGCACGATAAATTTCTTTTGCAAGCGTTTCGATTTTTTCTTTCAACGGAAGCGAATCTTCGTACAAATAATGAAAATTGTTTTCGCCGCGTTCCACGGTTTCCGCAACGACGCGAGCAAGTTCGGCAGCACCCTCCCCGCCTTTTTCCCACGCCTCGCACAAAACCGCGCGAGAATCATTTTGTTCGCAAAGTTTTTTCAGCGCGAAAATTTCTTCTTCGGTATCGCTGGAAAATTTGTTCACGGCGACGATTGTCTTCACGCCGAACTTCGCAAGATTTTCCAAATGCACTTTGAGATTTTCAAAGCCGCGTTCCACCGCCGCGACATCGGGCGAAGAAAGCGCGTTTTTGGGAACGCCGCCGTGCATTTTCAACGCGCGAATCGTCGCCACGACCACAACCGCATCGGGCGCAATTTTTGCCAAGCGGCATTTTATGTCCATGAATTTTTCCGCGCCCAAATCCGCGGCGAATCCCGCTTCGGTGACAACATAGTCCGCGCTCGCCAAAGCGCAAAGCGTCGCGTTTACGGAATTGCATCCATGCGCGATATTGGCGAAAGGTCCGCCGTGCACGAACGCAGGATTTTTTTCGAGCGTCTGGACAAGATTCGGACGAATAGCATCTTTGAGCAAAGCGGCCACCGCGCCCACACATTTCAGCTCGCCGAATTTCACATCCTGCTTTGAAAAATTCTGCGCAATCGTAATGTTTGCAAGCCGTTCTTTCAATTCCGAAATCGTTTTTGAAAGGCAGACAATCGCCATAATTTCCGAAGCCACGGAAATCTGAAAATGATCTTCGCGCGGAACGCCGTCGGTGCGTTTTCCCAAACCAGAAATTATGTTGCGAAGTTGGCGATCGTTCAAGTCCACGCAGCGTTTCCAAGAAACTGTGCGCGGATCGATTTGCAATTCGTTTCCCTGCTGAATGTGATTGTCGATGAGCGCGGCGATTAAATTGTTGGCGGCAGTGATTGCATGAATGTCGCCCGTAAAATGCAAGTTGATGTCTTCCATCGGAACAATCTGCGCGAAGCCGCCGCCGCAAGCCCCTCCCTTCACTCCGAAGCAAGGGCCGAGCGAAGGCTCGCGCAAAGCCGCCGCCGCGCGTTTTCCGATTTTGCAAAGTCCGTCAGTCAAGCCAATCGTCACGGTGGATTTTCCCTCCCCCGCAGGCGTCGGCGTAATCGCCGTTACCAAAATCAATTTTCCGCGAGCATTTTTTTCCCGCGCCTTTTCTTGCAGTTCGCGCAATTTCGAAAAATTTATTTTCGCCTTGTGCTTGCCGTAAAGTTCGAGCGCGCTTTCTTCGATGCCAATTTTTTTTGCCACTTTCGAAATCGCAATCATTTCATTTTTCTGCGCAATTTCAATATCAGTCATTTTTTCTACTCCTATAAAAAGTCAAAAAGAAATTTGCAACATTATTTTTCGCACAAAAGCGAAACTTCGTCTGCCGTCATTTTTTTGTATTCGCCGGGCGCGAGATTTTCATCCAACGCGAGCGCACCAATTTGAACGCGCTTTAAATACAAAACTTCGTTTTCAAAAACGCGGAACATTCGTTTAACTTGATGGAATTTTCCTTCGCAAATCGTAAGAAAAACTTCGTTCGCATTTTCCGTGAATTCGATTTTTGCAGGAAGCGAAACGAATTCGCTTTCCGCACCTTCCGCAGGAATTTGAAATCCGCGCGAAAATTTTTCACGCAAAGTTTCATGCTCATCGGAAGAAATATTTTTTTTCAAGCGCACGAAATATTTTTTTTCGCACAAAGTTTTCGGCGAAATCAATTTGTGCGTGAGCGCGCCGTCAGTCGTAAAAATCAAAAGTCCTTCCGTGTCCGCGTCGAGCCTGCCAACCAAATGCAAATGCGAAGTAAAATACGGCGTGCGAAAATTTTCATCGAGCAGTTCGAACACGGTCTGTCTTTCCCCCTCCTTGGAAGTGCAAACAGTTCCAGCGATTTTGTTCATCATAAGATAGACATTTTTTTCGAGCACGAGCGGATTTCCGTCCACGAGAATTTCATCGCGCTCCAAATCAATGTGCGTATCGGGCGTGTAAACAATTTCGCCGTTCACGCAAACTGCGCCGGAATACAAAATGCGCTTCACATCGCGCCGCGTTCCCAATCCAGCATGAGAAAGAATTTTGTCAAGCCGTTCCATAAACTTCAAACTTCCCTGATTTTCAACATTGCGCACAACATCAACTTTACTTTCGATTTTCCAGCGGAATGTACTTGCGCTCAGGACAAATATTTTTGTAGGCAGGACGATAGATTCGACCGCCCGCCACAACTTCTTCGATGCGGTGCGCGCTCCAGCCAGCGATTCGCGAAATGGCAAAAAGCGGAGTGTAAAGTTCGCGCGGAATGTCCAGCATCGTGTAGACGAAACCTGAAAAAAAGTCAACGTTGGCGCAAATCTTTTTTTCCGAGCCGTGAACTTTGTAGATGACTTCGGGCGCAATCTTTTCGATTTTTTTGTAAAGCCGAAATTCCTTGAGACAATTTTTTTCCTTTGCGAGGCGTTCCGCCAATTCGTTCAAAAGCAAGGCGCGAGGATCGTTCACAGTGTAAACCGCGTGTCCCATTCCGTAGATGAGACCGGTTTTGTCGTAAGCCTGGCGCGAAGCGATTTTCGTAAGATACGCGCGAATCTCGTCATTGTCCGCCCAATCTTTTACGTTCGCCTTGATGTCGTCCATCATTTCCATCACGCGGATATTCGCGCCGCCGTGCCTGCTTCCTTTGAGCGAGCCGATGGCAGCGGCAATCGTGGAATATGTGTCCGTGTCCGCAGAGGAAACGACGTGAACTGTGAGCGAAGAATTGTTTCCGCCGCCGTGCTCCGCGTGCAAAATGAGCGCGAGGTCGAGCACCTGTGCTTCAAGCGGCGTGTATTTTTTGTCGGAACGAATCAATCGCAAAAAATTTTCCGCCGTGGAAAGCTCGGGAAGCGGATTATGAATGTACATGCTTTTGTCATCGTAGAAACGCCGCTTTGCCTGATAAGCATACGCCGCCAAAGTGGAAAGGCGCGAAGTGAGTTCGATGCACTGCCGCATGATGTTTCCCACGCTGCGATTTTCAGGATCGTTGTCATAAGAATACAAAGCCAAAACGCCGCGCGCGATTTTGTTCATAATTTCGCAGGACGGCGCTTTCATAATCATGTCTTCCGTGAAATTTTCCGGAAGCGTCCGATAATTTCCAAGATATTCTTTAAAACGCGCGAGCTGCTTTTTGTTGGGAAGTTGTCCGAAAATCAAAAGGTACGCCGTCTGCTCGTAGCCAAATTCAACGCGGCGTTCAGTGTCGTGAACCAAATCCGCCACATCGTAGCCGCGATACAAAAGGCGGCCCGAAACCGCGATTTTGTTTCCGTCCTTATCGATTTCATAGCCCACGACATCGCCAATCTGAGTCAAACCGACGAGAACGCCCGTTCCATTCGCATTGCGCAAACCGCGCTTGACATTGTATTTTTCATACAAATCGGGATTAATCGGATCATTCTTTTGCGCCAAAATCGAAAGACGCTTGAGAATATTTTTTTCCATTGAAATATTCTTGAGAGTTTTTTTTACAAACTGAATTTCCGACTTTTCTTCCATCGCGCGGCCTCCAACTTTTTTAATTTGGTCAAATGTCAAGTTTTTCGCGGCAAGGATTGGTCGCAAGGCGTTGTCTTGCGATTTCCGATGATAGCGCGAAGTGCTTTCGCAGCCAAAAAAATCTTAAAATGTAATACTTGAATTTCAACCTGTTTATATTCAAACATATTCTACACGATTGAAAATAGAAATTCAAGACAAAGCGACAAATCTTAAGCAATTTTTTTTCCAAATTTCTATTGAAATGTTTTTTTTTTCGTGATATAATTTTGTCAAAGAATTCTTTTTTTAGGAGATACAAAATGGCTAATGTAAGAGTTGCTATTAACGGATTTGGACGCATCGGTCGTTTGGCGTTCCGCCAGATGTTCGACGCTCCGGGTTATGAAGTGGTCGCCATCAACGATTTGACGAAACCTTCGATGCTCGCTCACCTTCTCAAGTATGACACTGCGCAGGGTGGCTATGCTGGAAAAATCGGCGAAGGAAAGCACACTGTGACTTCCGACGACGAGGCCGGCACAATTACAGTTGACGGAAAGACGCTCAAGATTTACGCGGAAAAAGACGCTGCTTCTTGCCCGTGGAAAGAGTTGAATGTCGATGTCGTTCTCGAATGCACAGGCTTCTACACTTCAAAAGAAAAGAGCATGGCGCACATCAACGCTGGCGCGCGCAAAGTCGTCATTTCCGCTCCTGCTGGAAACGATCTTCCGACAATTGTCTACAATGTAAACCACAAGACGCTCAAGCCGACTGACAACGTGATTTCTGCGGCTTCTTGCACGACGAACTGTCTCGCTCCGATGGCGAAGGCTTTGAACGATTTCGCTCCGATTGAAAGCGGAATCATGGTTACGATTCACGCATACACTGGCGACCAGATGATTCTCGACGGTCCGCAGCGCAAGGGCGATCTCCGCCGAGCGCGCGCGGGTGCTGCGAACATCGTTCCGAACTCAACGGGCGCGGCAAAGGCGATTGGCCTTGTCATTCCTGAGTTGAACGGAAAGCTCATCGGTTCTGCGCAGCGCGTTCCTGTTCCGACAGGCTCGACAACGATTTTGACGGCCGTGGTTCGCAAGGACAACGTTACAAAAGACGATGTCAACGCCGCGATGAAAGCCGCTTCTGATCCCGAGACGTTCGGCTACAATACCGACGAAATCGTTTCCAGCGATGTAATCGGAATGCGCTACGGCTCATTGTTCGATGCTACGCAGACAATGGTGAACAAAGTCGGCGACGGCCTTTGGGAAGTGCAAGTGGTTTCTTGGTACGACAACGAAAACAGCTACACCTCACAGATGGTTCGCACGATCAAATACTTCAGCGAATTGAAGTAGGATAGTGCGCAAAAATTGGCGGCGATATTTTGCCGCTGGTTTAACTAGACCGCCACGGCAAAGCCTGGGCGGTTTTTATTTTAAATTGACAATTTTTCCAAAATTCACTACAATGTAAAAATGCACGAATACCAAATTGAAGGCGGCTTCCCAATCAAGGGAAAAATTTCTGCGGCGGGAAACAAAAACGCCGCGCTTCCTTGCATTGCCGCCACGCTTTTGACGGCGGAAAAAATCACGCTTCGCAACATTCCCGAAATCGAGGACGCGGCGGTGATGTTCGAAATTTTGCGCGCGCTTGGCGCGGAAGTGAAAAAAGTCGAAAAGCATGTTTGGGAAGTTACGGCGCAAAAAATCGATTCAAGCGAGATTCCCGCAGAACTTTCCAAAAAAATTCGCGCTTCGATTTTGTTCGCAGGCGCGCTCATCGCGCGAACCGGAAAGGCTTTGATGATGCCGCCTGGAGGCGACGTGATCGGACGGCGCAGGCTGGACACGCATTTTTTGGCGCTCACGGAATTGGGCGCGCGCGTGGACATCGACAGCCGCTTTGAGTTTTCGGCGAACAAACTTGTGGGCGAAGACATTTTTCTTGACGAAACTTCCGTCACTGCCACCGAAAATGCTTTGATGGCGGCCGTCCTCGCGCAAGGCCGCACAACTATCACAAACGCCGCAAGCGAACCGCATGTTCAGGATTTGTGCAAGATGCTCAATGCGATGGGCGCGAAAATCACGGGAACTGGAAGCAACATTCTTTACATTGACGGCGTGAAAAAATTGCACGGCTGCGATTTTACAATCGGGCCGGATTATATGGAAATCGGCTCCTTCATCGGATTGGCGGCGGCTACAAAAGGTTCGATTACAATCGAAAATGTGAATCCCGCCGACATGCGCCCTTTGCGAATCGCGTTCGGAAAACTCGGAATTCGCTGGAACATAAATGGCAATTCGCTCGAAGTGGCGTCTCCGCAGGAAATGCGCGTGAATTCAGATTTGGGCGGAATGATTCCCAAAATCGACGATTCTCCGTGGCCGGGATTTCCGCCGGATTTGACAAGCATAATGACTGTGCTCGCGACGCAAGTGGAAGGCACGGTTTTGATTTTCGAAAAAATGTTCGAAAGCCGAATGTTCTTCGTGGACAAGCTGATTTCGATGGGAGCGCGAATTACGCTTTGCGATCCCCACCGTGCCGTGGTGAGCGGGCCGTGCGTGCTTCACGGAGAAAAGCTCGTTTCGCCCGACGTTCGCGCGGGAATGGCGATGGTGATTGCCGCGATGGTAGCGCACGGCGAAAGCCGAATCAGCAACGTGTATCAAATCGAGCGCGGCTACGAAAGCCTGATTCCAAGGCTCAAGGCTTTGGGCGCGCACATTGAATGCGTGGAAATATAGCGAATTGATTTTCGCGCGACATTTTTAACAAACGAGTTTCTTTCAGAAACTCGTTTGTCGAACTGCGATTTTTGCATTTTAATGCCATAAAAATTAATCCGCTTTCCGCGTCAAAAAAATTGATACCATAACGCCAAGAAAAACTATGTAAAATCCCAATCCCGCAAAAAACGAAACGCGCGCTCCAACCATCACGATGAAAACGAAATTAACCATGTGCATAAAATATTCGATCGCGCGGCAAGTAAAATAAAACGCCACGTTCAATATTGGCAGAATGAAAATCCATTTGAACTTGAAAATCGCGCCGGAGGCGAGCCTGTAATTCCAAGCAAAAATCGCGATGAATACCAAAAAAAGCAAAATCATAAACGGATAGAAAAATTTGTTCAGCACATTGAACGAAAATACTTCCGCCGAAAATCCATAGTTGACCGCGCTGCTTCCCAATCCGTTTTTGCCGAATGGATTTATCAAATACGATCCGAAGAACGAATTGATAATGACGGAAAAAGCGTCGTATGGCATGGGCCAATAAATTTTATTTGGCTTGTCTTTGTCGCCCGAAATTTTGTTTTTTATATTGTCCGGAAAATAATATTGCGGAATATTTTTTTCCGTGTCGGAATCGCGTCCCAAAGAGCAGAGCATTATTTGCGGAACGATTTTTGCCGAAGGAACGACCGAAGCAATTTTTCGTCGCGTGTCTTCGTCCAAATCAGATGTTTGCATGGCGCACATTTTCGCATAAGGAGTCTGAACTAGGCGCAAAAGTTTTCCGTTGGAATCAAAAGAATAAATTCTCAAATCGCGCAAATATCTTACAAGCGAATCTGCGCCCGCGACATCCGTTATGGCTCGGATCAAAACAATGTCATAATTTCCTTGCTCTTGCGGAACGGTAAAATAAATATTTTTGGCGGATTCAAATGCCATCAAATCGTCTGTTTCGTCAATGAAAAAATATGTCTCAAGAAGCATATTTCTCGAAAGCTCAAGATAGCGAACGACATCGGGATCTCGTTCTTTGCGAGCGTCCTCCTGAGAAAGCCCGTGGAAAATATAATAAGCATCGACCACATTGCCCGACATAAGCGATTTGTAGCCGCTGAGCTTTTTCCTGAAAAACATATTTCCTTCCGTGCTCAATTCCATTTGCGCCGACTGCAATTCCCGCCAAGATTCGTCGGCCAAATTTCGCGCCACATCGTAATTTGCATCGCCTTCTTTGGAAAGGCGAAGTGCGCCTTCCGCAAAATAATGCGCGTCGAAAAAATTCCTTTCGGCAAAACACGAACGCGACATTTCAATCATATCGACCACGTTCATTTCGCTTTCATTGAAAAGCATCGGCAATTTTTTCTGCGCGTTGAAATCCGTCTGCACATAACTTATGACTTTTTCTTTTGAGCGCACGCTTTCATTTTCTTTGATTTTGAATTCAACTCTTCTTGCAAGCATTTCGATTTCTTCGTTGCCAGGCTCAAGCTCTTTTGCGCGTTGTATGTATTTCGACGCTTGTTCCGGATATTCTGTGTTGAGATAATGCTTTGTCAATCTGATATATTCGTTCAGGGCGACAGGAAGATTTCGCATGCCTTGTTGCTTCAAGCGTTCGTAAGGCAAAAAAACGAGCGAGCACAATGAAATCACCAATGTAATCGCAATGGCAAGAAGCATCACTTTTTTGAACAAAGAATAAATTTCCATGCGCAGATTTTCTCGCGACCTTTTACAAGCTTCTCCAAACGACAAAGTGCATCCCAGCAAAAATCCCGTAAAACAAATCGAAGGAACTATTCCAGTCAACAAAACGAGTCCATTGGAAATTCTGTATGTGAATTCCGCGCTCTTCGGAACGAGCGGCACGGGAAGATAAAAAATTCCAAAACAAAAAATCACCAAAGAAGCGAAAATCGAATAGCATAAAAAAGGCACGAGAAATTTTTTCATTTTGTCAACCTTTCAATTTTTTTTTGTTCGAAACGTAAAACGAAATCAATCCGACAATGCACAAAATAATGATTATGACGACGTTCATAAAAAGTTGAAAATTGTTTTTCAAGAAAATAAAAAATCCGCCCATGGAATCAAACTGATTCAAAAACGGGCTAAAATAAAAATTCAGATAAAGGTAATTCAAAACGATTATGGCGAACGTGAAAAAAGTTACCAAGAACGCATCGACAAGCCGCCATGAACTCAGCGAAAGCAAAAATCCCACAAAAAGCAAGGCGAACATAATCGAAGAAAAAGAAAGCCAATTCAAAATGCCCGAAGCGCACGCGCTGAAAGTGCTTCGAACAAGCGAAAACATTCCCAAAAATAAAACTGAAACTACGACAGGCGGCTTGAGATTTTCTCCGACAATCGGATCCGAAAATCCGTATATGTCTCGCTCAAAAACCACATAGTCGTCTTTCAAAACTTGCACTTCTTGCAATGAACTGTTCCGCGCGGTAAAACCGTTGTCAAATCTCAAGCCCGAAACATAATTTCCTTCAACCTTGCTAAAATAATAAATTCTTCCATTGATTTTCCTGAAATAGCCAGTCGAAAGTTCCGAAGCGGGCTTTTCAAAAAGCGCGTTCGTTTCAAGCGCGCCTTTCGCGCAAAGCGGCACGACGAAAAGCCATGCCGCCAAACAGAAAACGGAAATTGCGAGCATTCCGAAAAATCGAGTCGCAGAGCCATGCCTCATAAGCGGAAACATCAAAAACATCGGCGCAAAAAGCAGTATCGAAGGAAACGCGAGCAAAATTCCATCGATAAAAAACTTCAGCGAAAAAAGATTGCCGCCAGTTCCTATCACATAAGAAACGCAGCCATTGTAAAGCATAAATAAAAATCCGCTGGCGACAGAGCCCACAATGCATAAAAGCAAAAAGCGAATAAAACTCGTCAATACAACCTTCATTGCCATTATATAATAGCACACTTTGCTCATAAAATCAAGATTAAAAAATAACGCGGCGGCTTCAAAAGCAATTTTGGCGGCGAAAATTCGCGCGCGATTTTTTTAACTTTTTATGCACGGAATTTCCACAAGTTTTCCACAACCAGTTTTCAAAGAAATTTAAAAAAATTCTAATTTCATATAAAACCGATATTTAGTCCACTTTTTTGAATTCCGCATATTGACATTGCTAAATCATTGTATTATAAAGATTTGTGAAATATAAAAAAGCAAATTCCTGCGAAAAATTCCCTCCGCACAAAAATAAAGTACTTGACACGAATTTTTTACACAATCTTTCCACAGTTTTCCACTGATTTTTCCACAACTTTTTCTCCGACGACGCGGCTTTTTAAAATAAAATAAAGGAAACCTCTAACGCATTCCGACAACAATCGTCAACTTCAACACAAATCCGCGAATAAATTTGCACATTTTTTTGGCCACAAC
>CAMWWZ010000057.1 GCA_947178095.1 uncultured Treponema sp. | reverse complement strand
CCCGCCTCTATCAGAACCTTTGCAACATCAGCAGAATTTTTGGATGCCGCATAGTACAGCGAAGCATTGCCATCAAAGTCCTTTGCGTTCACATCCACCCCCGCTTCTATCAGAACCTTTGCAACATCCGTGGAATTTTTGTCCGCCGCAATCATCAGCGGCGTATACGCAAGGAAGCCGAAAACGCCCATCGCGTTCACGTCCGCCCCTGCCGCTATAAGCCGCTTCGCTTCGGCAACATTATTATTCAACTCCGCCTGCACTAGCGCGTCGGACTTTGCGTCCGCGTGCGCACTTACGGCGCAAAAGCCAAACACCACTGCCGCAAGCGCGGCCAACTTTCTTTTGTTCTTGTTCATACAGAAATCCTTTGCGTTTTAATGTCCGCCGACAATTATTTTTATGCGGCATACGCCACAATGCATTTGCCTGCTATTTATTCTTGGATGATGTCGCCGTCGCCTGCGTCTCCGCTGTCGTCCGCACCCGCGTCCACCTTTGCCTTGCCTTTCTTCCCACCCAAGACTTCCTTCCGAAAATGGTCAATTTCCGTATTCGCATAGTCGATGAACGCGGCGTAAGCCGCCTCGCCTTCAAGCAGTGCGTGGGCGTTCACGTGGAGCACGAGCATTCTATACGCCTCGTCGCTCACGGCACGTGCCGCTTTGAGCGCGCCCGCAGTCTTTGCCGAACGCTCGTCCGTGCGCTGCCCTGTAAGAGAGCGAACTTCTTCGTTCGCTGCCTTGAGCTTTTCCACGAACGCCGTAAGCGACAAAGCTTTCACCTGTTCCGCGAACTTGTTTTCCAAGTCTTGAATGAAGTTCACGAGCAAGCCGGTCTCCTTGTCCAACTGCGCCTGCACGTCGATTTTGTAGTCCTTGATATGTTGGTTCAAAACTTTCGCCGCGTCCGCCATTTCCTCAATGGGAAAATTCGTGTAGCCCGCCACGGCTTTCTTGTAACCGGCATACAATTGGTCGCGCAATCTGTCCGCCGCCACGATTTTATCCGTGGTGAGGCTTTTCGCGCTGATTTTAAGGTTCTCGTCCTCCGCCGTGACCGCCGAGCGAAGTGCGGCAACCTGCGCCTTGCATTTCTCCGCCACCATTTTGTCCTTTTCCGCGCGCTCCGCCATGTTCGAGACGAACAGGAAGTGCGCCGCGTTGTTCATGCTCGTGAGCGGAAGTGTCTGGATTTCTTTCATAAAAACTCCTTGTTGCCCTTTACAGGCGATTTATTTTCTTGCCCTTCAAATTCGTACTTATGAGAATCTGCGAGGCTGTCAGAGGTCTCGGAAAATATGTTGTTAGTCGCTGTGAAGCCAGCGGAGACCTCGGAAACCACTTTGTTAGTCTCTGTGAACCCGTCAGAGGTCTCGGATTGTGTTTTGTTGAATGCTGTGAGGCTGTCGGAGGCCTCGGAAAGCACTTTGTTGAATGCCGTGAAGCCGTCGGAGGCCTCGGATGGCATTTTGTTGAACGCTGTGGGCGTATCGGAGGTCTCGGATAGCATTCTGTCGGTCGCTGTGAAGCCAGCGGAGGTCTCGGATTGTACTTTGTTGAACGCTGTGAAGCCGTCAGAGGTCTCGGACAGCACTTTGTTAAACGCTGTGAAACCAGCGGAGGCCTCGGATTGCGTATTTTCTATTGATGTGATGGAATTTCTTGCGAAAAATTCTTCCGCGTAGCTTGCTGGCAAGAAATTTAACGCGCAAAATTCGCATTTACCGAATGAATCGGAACAATCTGCGCGGAAAAAGGAGAATTCAAAAAGTACATTTAAATACAAAAAGGACGCGCAACGAGACATTTTGTCCACATTACACGTCCTTTTGTGTGAGAATTGTATTTTTTCTAAATTACCTAGGTCGTTGTACCCCCCCCATACGTATAGGAGGTTTATTGCCCATTAAAAACGCCGAGAGCCGAATGCTTGCGGCGAGTGGTTGTGCGTATTTTTCGGATACAATCATCACTTTCTCCTATGGGCTTCAATTCGAGCGACAATTATATTTTACAGAAATTCCCTGCGTTTGTCAATTGCAGCGGAGCGAACGACCAACTATTCCCTATTCATTATTAACTATTCACTTTATTAGCATCGCGTCTAAGGTTTGCGGCAACATTTTTGATGCGAACTTCAGACATCATTGTCTTGAATCCAGCGCAAGCATCCCAAGGATTTTTCGGTATGAAAAGAAATTTGATCATTCACCTTGAAAAAACGCAGCTGCTCAATTGCCTGTTTTGCCGTGTAGATTTCGGAAATATAAAGCGCAATGGTGCGCATGGTGTTGTCGTTTGCGACAGGTCCTTGAACTATATCATACCCATGCGGCGTGCCGCCTTCTATTCTGCATTTCTTTATGAATGCAAGCCATTCTTCGTCCATTTCTTTAAAAATTTTTATTTTCAGTGCATCGTCAGAATGATATGCATATTCTTTTACAATTTTGTTTTCTGTTCCATAACGAATATATTGATTTTGCGCCCATTTTTCCGCCTGCTCGAAAATGGTTGTCGTGTAAAATCCTTTTCCAAAATCGCGTTTGTCTTTTGACTTGGACAAATCAATTTCTGCAAAACGGATGCCGGTTCCGTGATATAAAATCATTCCGTTTCTCCCGCTTCGTATCTGGACATGACATCTTCGACAAACCGCACGGTTTCTTCAAGCGGCTGGGTGTGCAATGTGTCAAACTCTGCGCGCACAAGGTCGATTATTCGGTGCTTGCTGAATTTCTCATACACCTCTTCTTCCGAAAGATGATGTCTTTCGGCAAATCCCTCAACTGCGGTTACGACGAGAAGATTCTTATCTTTTTCGGTCTGATCCATATTTGTCATTATACCACATTTTCAAACTTCTTGAAAGCCGGCGTTTGGTTCGACTGGCTCACCACCCTATTTCTTTTTCGCGCAAATATTCATCGGCGACAAAAGGCGAGCTTTCGCTCCACATGCAGCTGGCTGTATTTTTCAATGCTTTGAATGTCTTTGACTTATAGAATCGGAAAAGCATTTCATCGAACGGCTCGGAAAAACGCTCGGACAGAAGCCTTACGACTTCTTCGATTTTCATAAGAACGTCAATCGTTATGTCCTTGCCGTTATAAAAATAATGCGGCATTCAACCCCCTTTAATTTTCAACTATTCCCTATTCATCATTAACTATTAACTATTCATTATTAACTATTCATTTTATAAGCATCGCGTCGCCGTAAGAAAAGAAGCGGTATTTTTCGCGCACCGCCTCTTCGTAGGCGTTCAGGATGTTTTCGCGCGAGGAGAACGCGCTCACGAGCATTATCAAAGTGGATTCGGGCGTGTGGAAATTCGTGAACATTTGGTCAACGATTTTGAACTTGTAGCCGGGGTACATGAAAATGCTCGTCGCGAAAGTGCCTTCCCGCACCCGCCACGCGCCGCCTTCCTCCACGCACGCCGATTCCAAAGTGCGGACGCTCGTCGTGCCCACCGCCAAAATCGGGCGGCCTTCTTTTTTCGCCTGATTTATCTTCCGCGCGGCATCGCTTTCCACCGTGAAAATTTCCTCGTGCATTTTGTGGTCCTCGATGTTTTCCTCGCGCACAGGCAAAAAAGTTCCAAGCCCCACGTGCAGCGTGATGAAAGCGCGCTCGATTTCTTTCCGCTCGAGAGTTTCGAGCATTTCGTTCGTAAAGTGCAGGCCCGCCGTGGGGCAGGCCGCGCTTCCAATGTTGTCGGCAAAAACATTTTGGTAGCGTTCGCCGTCCGCCTCATCGTCCGCGCGCCTAATGTAGGGCGGAAGCGGAATGTGCCCGTTTTTTTCGAACCAGTTTTCCGTGAGCGCGAAGTCGAATTTCACGGTGCGGAATTCAGTTCCTTCGTTCTGCGGATTTTCCAAAATCGTGCCGACGCTCGAATCGGGGAATTCGTAGCGCATTCCCGCCCTTTGCTTTTTCGCGCCTTTTACGAGCGTGTTCCAAACGCAGGACGCATCATCGACTTTGTTCAAAAAGATGAATTCCACTTCGCGCCCGGTGGATTCCTTCGTGCCGAAAACCCGCGCCTTGCGAACGCGCGAATTGTTGAAGACCATCAAAGTGCCGCTTTCGATGAGATTCGGCAAGTCGCTCATCGCGCAATGCGAGACTTCGCCACTCCTCCTTTCCAAGACCATGAGGCGGTCGTTTCCGCGCCGCTCGCTCGGATATTGCGCGATGAGTTCCTGCGGCAAGTCAAAATAAAAGTCCGTGCGTTTCAAAATAGATTTCTCGTTCCTTGCTCGCCAGAATCGAGCCTGCTTTTCATCTCGACACCCAAATGCCTGTACGCCTTTTCCGTGACCATTCGTCCGCGCGGCGTGCGCTGCAAAAGTCCGCATTGAATCAGATACGGCTCGTAGTAGTCTTCGAGCGTGTCCTGACTTTCGCCAATCGAAATCGCGAGCGTCTCCGCGCCCACAGGTCCTCCGCCAAAATTGTTTATGATCGAAAGCAAGATTTCACGATCGTATTTTTCAAGCCCGAGCGAATCGATTCCAAGCCGGGAAAGTCCCGCGCCCACGATTTCGTCCGTCACAGAGCCGTTTCCCTCGATTTGCGCGAAGTCGCGCATGCGGCGAATGATTCGGTTTGCGACGCGCGGCGTTCCGCGCGAGCATTTCGCCAAAGAAAGGGCGGCATCGTCCTCGATTTTCACTTTGAGGATTTCCGCAGTCCGCTTTATTATCCGCGAAAGCTCTTCGCCCGTGTAGTAGTCGAATCGCTGGACGATTCCGAAGCGGCTTATGAGCGGACTTGAGACCATGCCAGCCTTCGTGGTCGCGCCCACAAGCGTGAATTTCGGAATCGGGATTCGCACAGTCCGAGCGGCCGCGCCCTGCCCTATCACCCAGTCAAGCTCGAAATCTTCCATCGCGATGTAAAGCATTTCTTCGATGGCGGGCTTGAGGCGGTGAATTTCATCGATGAAAAAAACCGTGCGTTCGCTCACGGTGGAAAGGATGCCCGCCAAATCCTTGGGCTTTTCCAAGGCGGGCGCGCTCGTCACTTTGAAATCCGCGCCAAGTTCGTGCGCCGTGATTTGCGCGAGCGTCGTCTTTCCCAAGCCCGGAGGCCCTATCAAAAACAAATGGTCGAGCGCGTCCTCGCGTTCCCGCGCCGCCTGGATGAAAACCGAGAGATTCTTTTTGATTTCTTCCTGTCCCAAAAATTCATTCAAAAACTGCGGGCGCAGATTTCCTTCCTGCGAATCTTCGGGCAAAGAAATTCCCGCGCGGACTATGCTGTCATATTCGTCGCTCATCCAAATTCCTCTACGCCAAGTCCACCAAAGCCTGGCGGAAAATCATCTCTTCTTTTCCAGTATGCGGCTTGGAAACAAAATTCTCGTTGTGAAGCAGCTCGCCCAAAATTTTCTGAACAACGCCCTGAACGTCGCGCTTGTCGTAGCCCATGTCCACGAGCGAATTTATCACGTCCTGGAATTCGGATTTTTCGGAATTGGAAACGGACTTCGTGGAATCATCGAGAGTGAGCTTTCCTTTCAGAGTGAGCATGATTTTCGCGGCGGTCTTTTTCCCGATTCCCGAAACCGCTTCGAGAGCCTCGGTGTTTCCTTCGTCGAGCGCGGCGATAAAGCGCGAAATCGAAATGTTGCTCAAAATCTTCACCGCGCCTTTCGCGCCCACGCCTTCCACTTTGAGCAAGTCCATGAAAATCCCGCGCTCTTCTTCCGTGGCAAATCCGTACATCTTCGCGGCATCTTCGCGCAGATAAAGCCAAGTGAAAATCCGCGCCTGCGCGCCGACTTCGCCGAGATTTTCAAGGGAACTCGCGGGCACATACAAATCCCATTCGACTCCGTTCACGTCGAGGAAAACAGTGTTGTGCGCCTTGTATGTGATCACGCCTTTTAAACTGTTGAACATAGTTTGATTATAGCAAGTTCCAAAAGATTTGGCAAGAGTTCCTAATTCAAAGGATTTACCGCAAAGCGGGAAATCGCCGTGAAATTTGCATGCGTGATTGCGCCCGCGAGCGCGTCGGCGGCGTGGTCGGGTTTCGGCTCGGCTTTCAGCCCCAAAAGCATTTTGACGCACCGTTCCACCAAGGCTTTGTCGGCGGCGGACGTTCCCGTTACGGCTTGCTTGATTTGATTCGGCTTGTATTCGCCCAGCGGAATTCCGCGGATCGCAAGGCAAAGCGTCGCCACGCCCCTCGCTTCGGAAACGCCCATCGCGCTCGTAACGTTCTTTGCAAAATAAAGAGTTTCCATCGCGGATTCGGTCGGAGAATATTCGTCCAAAATCGAATTGAGGCTGTTGAAAATCTTGAGGAGACGGACTCCGTGGATTTCGCGGGCGGGCGTTTCTATAACGCCGTATTTTACGAGCGAAAAACGGTTCTGCGCGTAGTCAATCACGCCCCAGCCCGTCGAAGCAAGGCCAGGGTCGATTCCGATTATGCGTCTAAAATTGTTTTTCATCGCAAACAAAAAATATTTTTGCGCAGAAGCCTTGCGAAGTTTGGAGCAAAGCGCGCCGCCTTCCGAACACTAGTTTCGCAAGCGACGCACCTGGATTTTTCGCGCTTCGCAATCGTCGCAAATTATTCCGCGCTAGGATCGAAGTCGTCGGGATATTCCACCGTCGTGTAGACGTTCTGAACGTCGTCATTTTCTTCGAGGCGATCGACCATCTTTTGGATTTTCGCGGCGGTTTCTTTGTCCACAGGCTGGTAGGCTTCGGGAACCATTCCCACTTCGCCGGAAAGCGACTCGAACCCCTTTTCCTGCAACGTTTCCATTACCGTGGCGAAACTTTCCTGCGAAGTCGTAACCGTGATGATTCCGTCTTCGTTCACGATGTCGTCCGCGCCGGCTTCAAGTCCCGCTTCCATAAGCTCGTCTTCGTTGACTTTTTCCGCATCGTAAGTGATAGTGCCTTTGCGCGAAAACATTCGGCTCACAGAGCCAGTCGTGCCCAAATTTCCGCCGTTCTTATTGAAGATGTTGCGCACGTCGGCCGCGGCGCGGTTTTTGTTGTCGGTGAGAACTTCCACCAAGACCGCCACTCCGCCCGGCGCGTATCCTTCATACGTGAGCTCTTCGAAAGTCTTTCCGCCGAGTTCGCCAGTTCCTTTTTTGATGGCGCGTTCGATGTTGTCTTTCGGCATGTTCGAGGCGCGCGCCTTGAGGATGGCAGTGCGAAGGCGCGGATTGGAATTCGGATCTCCGCCGCCCATTCTCGCCGCGATTGAAATTTCCTTGATGAATTTTGTAAAGAGCTGGCCGCGCTTTGCGTCGGCAATGCCCTTGGCATGTTTTATGGTTGCCCATTTACTGTGTCCAGACATAATCTCTCCTAAAAAAGCGTTTGAAAATAGTAAGATATTATAGCAAAATTTCCGCATTTTGGTCAAGCCCTGATTTGCTTTGCGAGGATTTTTCCTCGACTTCATTTTAAAAAAAATTTTCCTGCGCCATTGATTTACAATTTTCTTTCAATGCGCTAAAATGATTTTATGATTATCGCGGAAATCGGAACTTCGCACGAAGGCTCTTTTGAAAAGGCAAAGCGTCTCATCGACGCGGCGGCGGATTGCGGCGCGGATGCCGCGAAATTCCAGTGGGTTTATGCCGACGAAATTCTGCATCCGAAAACCGGCTTCGTGGATTTGCCCACGGGACGCATTCCGCTTTACGGGCGTTTCAAGCAATTGGAATGCCCGAAGGAATTTTACAAGGCCGCGCTCGAATACGCCCATTCGAAAAATTTGAAATTCGTCTGCTCGCCTTTCGGAGTGAAAAGCCTTGAGCAGCTTTTGGAATTGAATCCCGATGCCGTGAAAATCGCTTCGCCCGAATTGAATCATTTTCCGATGCTGCGAAAGCTCGCACAATTCCGCGCGCGGCAAATTTCATGCGGCGAAAATCCAATTCGCGTGATTGTCTCGAGCGGCGTTTCGAAATTGAAAGACATCGAAGCCGCGCTTGAAATTCTCGGAAAAGAAAACGTCGCGCTTTTGCATTGCGTCACGGCGTACCCCGCCCCGGAGGACGATTACAACGTGCGCCTTGTTTCTACGTTGCGCGAAATTTTCGGAGTGGAAACAGGAATCAGCGATCATTCGCTGGACGCGATTTTAGTGCCATGCCTTGCCGCCGCCGAAGGAGCAGCTTGCTTTGAAAAGCACATCACTTTGAGCAAAAAAACTTCAGGTCTTGACGATCCTGTCGCGCTTGAGCCGGAACAATTTTCGCAGATGACGCAGGCGTTGCGCCAATGCGAGACCGCGCTGAATCATTACGGGCGCGAGCGCGGAAGGCAAGAAATCATAAATCAGATTTCCATGCAATACGGAAGCGAGCGCGTGGAAAAAGTTTTGGGAAGCGGCGTGAAAAGCCTTGCCGCGAGCGAAGAAAAAAATTACGGGCGCACGAACCGTTCCCTGCGATATGTGAACACATGTTCATGTGCGCATGTATTGCAAGAAAGCGATGTCGGCGTTTTGCGCACGGAAAAAATTTTGACGCCAGGAATTCCGCCGGAATTTTTGGAGCGCATAATCGGAAAGCGTCTTTCCCACAAAGTGGAATCAGGCGATCCAGTTCTCTTGGAAGATTTTATAAATTGAAAAAATTCTGATTGTGTGTCGGTGGAGGGGTGCGCAAATTAAAATCACGCTTAATTGAATGCGCGCCAATCTCACTTGATTTTTTTCTTGCTTTTCATTAGAATGTTTTCCACTATGTCAAACGAAATTATCCAGCCGCGCGTTCTCAAGGGCTTTCGGGATTCTTTGCCCGAGGCGGAAATTCTTCGCGCGGATTTGATCGAGACGATTACGAAAACTTACCGCTCGTTCGGCTTCGTGCCGATTGACACGCCGGTTTTGGAATACACGGAAATTCTTCTGCGAAAAAGCGAGGGCGAAACCGAAAAGCAGGTTTTCCGTTTTACGGACAACGGCGGGCGCGATGTCGCGATGCGCTTTGATTTGACAGTGCCTTTCGCGCGTTTTACCGCCGAGCACAAAAGCGAAATTTATTTTCCTTTCAAGCGATATCACATAGCGAAAGTCTGGCGCGGCGAAAAACCGCAGGCCGGACGCTACCGCGAATTCTATCAATGCGACATCGACACGGTTGGAAGCGACAGCGCGGCGAGCGACTTTGAAATTTTGAGCGCGATCAAGGCGACTCTCGAGGCGATTGGAATTCAAAAATTCAAAATCCACATAAACCATCGCGGCGTTTTCAACAGATTTTTGGGCGCGCTCGGCGTTTCGGAAAAAAGCGAAGACATCTTGCGCTGCGTCGATAAGATTGCAAAAGTGGGAAAGGACGAAGTAAAATCGGAACTGCTTTCGCTTACGGGCGGCGAAGAAAAAGCCGATTCGATTTTGAAATATATTGCGGGCGGCGCGGACTTTGACGCGACACTTTCGCTCATCGAAAACATGGCGGGCGGCGAAGATAACGACACGAAGCGTTTGCGCGAAATCCGCGCGATGTTCGACGCGGCGAGAATCAGCGGCGCGTTCGTTTTGAATCCGAGCATAACGCGCGGTCTTGACTACTACACGGGAATCGTGTTCGAAACTTTTTTGGACGAGCTCCCTTCGATAGGCTCGGTTTGCTCGGGCGGACGCTACGACAATCTTGCAGGGCTTTACACGAAAGAAAAAATTTCGGGCGTGGGCGGCTCGATTGGGCTTGACCGCCTGATTGCCGCGCTTTCGCAACTCGGACTTGCGCAAAAAAAAGGCTCGTATCTCGACGCGGAAATTTTCTGTGCTTCTTTGGAAAATCTTCCCTCGATGCAAAAAGCGGCGACCGCTTTGCGCGCGCTCGGCGTGAATGTCGAAGTTTTTCCCGAGCCCAAAAAAATGGCGCAGCAATACGCGCTTTGCAAGGCGAAAAAAATTCCTTGGGGAATTTTCGTTTCAGAAAGCGGCGCGATTTCTTTGAAGAATTTGGAGACGCGCGATCAAAGCGAAAACTTGAGCGCAGAGGAAGCGGCAAAAATCATAAAAAATCGCTGATTCATGCGGCGCAAAAAGGCGCAGTATTTTCTGGCAAAGCGTCGCGCGGAATTTTTTTGCGGACGGCGAAAAATTATTTCAAGTTTTTCGCGGCTTTTTCCGCGCGAAATTTGTTCGCATAAATTTTCACCGCGCTTTCGGGAAGCCAGCCGCTTTCAAAGCGGTACCATGTCTGGGATTTACCTTCTACAGAAATTGTAGACGTGGCTTGAATCGGAAAGCATTCCCCCTGCTTGCAATAGCCCGCCGCTTGCGCGTCCCAAGAAGTATCTTTTCTGAAAGACGAGTATGGAACGACGACCACCGCCCATTCCACATCGGGCGCAAGCGCAAGCGGATCGGAGGTGTCGAGCACGATTTCCCAATTATTTTTTTTCGAGCACGACGAAAATTCAAAAACGAAAAGCGCGGCAAAAATAAAAAAAATTATCCTATGCGCCATATTTTTTTTCGACAAAATCTTTTACCTTTTCATAAATGCCCAAATCCGAATCGACGAAATTGTCCGCAGGAATCTCGCCGATTGGAATCCATTTGTATTCCGTGTGCTCGGAAAGCGCGAAAGGCCGCGCGATGCCGTCGTGCTCCAAAAAAATCTCGTAGGCGTGAAGCGCGCATTTTTTCCCGTTGTGGAAGAATTCGCCGTCGCAGATTTTTTCGCCGACTTCGGCATTCACTCCGAATTCCTCGCGCATTTCGCGCACGATTGCCCGCTCGCAATTTTCACCGCCGTCAATTTTTCCGCCAGGAAATTCCCAGCGTCCGCCCATTTGCCCCGTGGGATTTCTGTGCGCGATGAGAACCTTTCCTTCAAAAAGCGCGATGCATGCGACAGAATCCGACATTATATGACCCATGCTCCCGGCGCGATAAAGTGAAGCACGGCGAAAAGCAAGCACGCGATTCCGATATAAAATTTGTTGGAAATCAAAATTACATCCACAATTTCAGGCGCGACAAATTCTTCGCTTCGATTTTCAAGATACGAAATCAATACCGAAGCTCCTCCCAAAATCGCAGTAAGCGCGGGCGCAAGGTCGCCGAGCAGCGAAGGTCCTCTATAAGGAGCGAGGAGAATCACGATTCCAGTCACCAAGCACAACGCGCCCGACACAAGGTTGAACATGGGATTTGAAAAGAGAGTGTCGCCCGCGGCATTCTCCTGAATTTCGTCCACGCCGGGAATTTTCGGCGTCGCGCTTTCATCAAAGCCATCATCCAAATCTACGTCAGAATTTTTGCCGTAAACGCAAATCAATCCGCAAAGGATATTCAGCAAGACCGACAAAAAATAAAATTGCGCCATATTTCCCCCTGCAAAGACACGAGCTATTTTCCAACGCGAGCCTTCCTCGCCGAAAAAGCCGCATGCCTTACAACGCCTTTCGTTTCATCGCTTTACGTTCGCGCTCAATTCAACTCGCTCGCCGAGAATTTCCACTTGCGCGCGCACTTTAATTATATCATAATTCGGAACGTTTGTCCGCAAAAAAAATTCATTTTTTTGCAAAAAACCGCTTTTCTGAGAGCGCGTGGCGATTTCACTTTCGCCGTCCAAAAAATCAAAAATCGCCGCCGCCTCTTTTTTTTCGGCGACATATTCATCGATGCGAAATTTTTCATCGCGTAGACTTTTTTGAAGCGCGTGGATTTTTACCTGCGCCAAAATTTCGTCGCCGTAGGCGAACGCGCTCAGCTCGCATTCGAATCCCGCGCACACTCCGAGCGTCGGATTTTGCAGGAAATTCACGCCGAGCACGACGACAAAAAAAAGCGCGACCGTAAAAAGCATGACGCGGTTGAATTTGTTCGCGACCAAAATCCTGAAAAAGCCTTTTTCGACCTTCATCTTTCCGCTGTAAAAATCCTGCACGATTTGCGGCGCATTTTTTATCCGCTCTTCGCGGTCATATTTAAACGAAAGATCGTCCTCGCCTTCCGCATAGCCTTCTTGAATTCCGTGGTAATACGACATCGGCACCTCTACTCATTTTCCGCGAAAGAACGCGCCAAATCATCGGTGCGCCACCACACGACCTTGGCGTTTTCTTGGCCGGCAAGCAACGCGCTTATTATTCCGGACGCGCTCAAATTGAACGCGCTGTAAACAGTGTCTTTCGTGTCATAGCTTAAAAAACGCCGCACGATGCGCGAAGAATCCGCCTGAACCATCTGCACGACGAAACCCGAATCAACCGCAATCGTGAAAAAAAGCCAGCCCGAATCCGAAACGCCCATAAAATCATAAGAGAGTTTGTAAGTCTGCTTAGCGAAACCTTGCGTGATCGACTCTTCGTAGGGCGGAATCTCAATCGGTTTTCCATAAGAGCCGTCCGACAAGTCATAAGGGAAAATCACCGTCATCACTTCGCCAACGCCGCCCTGCCCTTTCGAGTCAACGGAATTTTCGTAAAAATCGGCCTTTATGAAAAGCCTCGCGGAATTAAAATCAGGCACGATATTTTCCACTTCAACAAAGCGCGTTACCCCCGCCTTCACCTCGCCATAATCGGGAACGTCCGAATGCTTCACGACAATATCGTGCAAAAGATTTCCTTCCGAATTGTAGCAAAAAACTTGAAGCCCTTCGCTCACGATGCAAACCACGAAAAGGCTGTCATCGGAAGAAGTATAAATATTTTTTATATAGGGAAACGGAGTTCCACCCCTCCCCTGCTGCCCGATATAATTCACAAACGAATCCGAATTGAAATGCAAAACCACTTGGCGCAAATTCTTTCCGTCGGCCACCTCGTGCCTTTCTTTGGGCAAAGTTTCCACGACATAAAAATTCAAGCGCGAATCCGGCACCAAAAAAGATGGCTCAAAGAAAGTATATGGAACAGTTTTCCTCGTGCTGTATTTTGATTCATCGTCCAAAATCTCTTCGTCGAAAAGCGGCGCAGGATTCGTTTTCGGATTGTAATAAAGCGTGAGCAAATCGCCATAGGAATTCATCTGCAAAATTTTTTTCGATTTTCCGTTCGAGATGAAAAAGAATCCGTCGCGCATCGCGATTCGCGTGTTGATTTCGCCAGTGGAATTCAAGTCGAACAAGTTGATTTGATTTTCGAGGTTTCCATAATTCAAAGTGAATTTTTCCTCGCGGCGAATGCTCGACAAATCGGAATTTTTTCCGCACGAGAAAATCAAAAGAGAAAAAAACGAAAATGCCGCGAACGCGAAAAAATTCCCGCCAAGCTTTTTCACAGAAAAACGCCGCCGCGAATTTTTCAAAGCCGCCGTTTCAAACTTTTCCATGGCAGTTTTTGTATTTCTTTCCTGAACCGCATGGACACGGATCATTGCGGCCGACTTTTGGCATGGTGCGGCGGACGGTGACATTTTGCCTTTGCGCGGCGCGTTGCATCGCGCTTGAGCCAGCCTGCCTTCTTGCAGCGTCCGCGCTGATTCCTTGCGCTCCGAAATTTTGCCCGGCTTCGTCATGCCGCGCGCTCATTTGATTTTGCCGCGCGTTTTCGGCGGCGCGTTGCCTTGCGGCGATTGCTTCGGGCGAAAGCTGGATTTTCACCTTGAACACGCGGGAAACAATCGTGTTTCGAATCGAGTCCATCATGTCGTAGAAAATATTGAAGCCGTCAATTTTGTATTCGGTGAGAGGATTTTTCGAGCCGTAAGTTCGCAGCGAAACCGCCTCGCGCAACGCTTCCAAAGCCTCAAGCTGGTCGAGCCATTTTTTGTCGATGAGCTGGACGTATTGGTAGCGGATGAACATGTTGAAATTTTCTTTTCCGACCAAAGTTTCCTTTTGCGTGATGTCGTTCTGAAGCTCGGCCTTGATTCCTTCAAGCGTGAGCCGTTCGGCAGGAAGCGCGAATCCGAACGCGGATTTCACTTCTTCGGAAACGGTCTTTGTGTCGGCGCGTTTTTTTCCGTATTGTTCGAAAATGTCGTCAACGAAATCATTTGCGTTTTGAAGGACACGCCCCGAAAGATTTTCGTCGCTGAGAATCGCATCGCGCTGGCTGTAAATCGTGGAACGCTGCTCGTTGAGAACGTCGTCATAGTCGAGCAAATGTTTTCGGATTTCAAAGTTGCGCTCTTCCACCTTGTGCTGGGCGCGCTCGATTCCTCGGTTTAGCATCGGATGGTCGATCGGCTCGCCCGGCTCCATTCCGATTCTTGTCATTATGTTTTTCATGCGCTCGCCGCCGAAAAGCCGCATCAAGTCGTCGTCCATCGAGATGAAGAATTTCGAGCGGCCGGGATCACCTTGGCGGCCGGAGCGTCCGCGAAGCTGGTTGTCGATGCGGCGGCTTTCGTGGCGTTCCGAGCCTATGACGTAAAGTCCGCCGAGCGACTTCACTTCCTCGTAATCAGAAAGCCATTTTTCTTTTTCGACCTTGAGCGCGGCTTCGTATTGTTCCGGCGTGGCTTGTGCGCCAGCGCGTTTTCTTGCGCGCATTTCGGGATTGCCGCCGAGCTTTATGTCCGTTCCGCGACCCGCCATGTTCGTCGCGATCGTGACCGCGCCTTTCGCGCCGGCCTCCGCGATGATGAGAGCTTCGCGCGCGTGGTTCTTCGCGTTCAAGACTTCGTGGCGCACGCCTTTTTTCGTGAGCAACGCGGAAAGGTGCTCGGACTTTTCAACGGAAATCGTTCCCACCAAAACAGGCTGGCCTTTCGCGTGCGCCTCTTTGATTTCCGCGCAAATCGCTTCCCACTTGTCGCTTTCGTTCAGATAAACTTCGTCGTTTTCGTCCTTGCGGGCGACAGGCTTGTTCGTCGGAATCGCGACCACATCAAGCTTGTAGATTTTGTTGAATTCGATTGCTTCGGTGGCGGCAGTTCCGGTCATTCCAGAAAGCTTTTCGTACATTCGGAAAAAATTCTGGAAAGTGATTGTCGCCATCGTCCGATTTCGCTGCGCGATTCGCAAATGCTCTTTCGCTTCGATCGCCTGATGAAGCCCGTCTCCGTAGCGGCGGCCTTCCAAAACGCGCCCAGTGAATTCATCGACAATCTGGACTTGCCCGTCTTTCACAAGGTAGTCAACTTCGACTTTGTAAAGCCTGTGCGCACGGACGGCCTGCGTAAAATAATGGACGAATTCGAAATTCTCTTCGTCGAAAACAGTCGTTCCCGCCGCGATGAGATTGTGCTGATGCAGAATCGAGTCGATCTTGTTCATTCCTTTGTCGGTGAACGAAACTCGCTTGGACTTTTCGTCGAGCGTGTAGTCGCCTTGCATCGCGGCGCGTTCTTCGGGAGTCATCTGCACTTCGTCGGGATAGTCGCCAGTGGCGGGGTCTTTTTCCACTTCCGTGAGAAGCCCGACGTACTTGTCCACTTCGTGATACTTGTATGTGTCGTCCTCGCCCTGCCCGCTGATGATGAGCGGAGTTCGCGCCTCGTCAATCAAAATCGAGTCGATTTCGTCAACCACGCAGAACGAAAATCCGCGCTGGACTTTCCTTTCCAAATCGATGCACATATTGTCGCGAAGATAGTCGAATCCGAATTCGTTGTTCGTTCCGTAAGTGATGTCGCAATTGTACGCCGCGCGCCTCGCCTCGCCGTCCATGTTCGAAAGGATCGCGCCCACGGTCTGCCCCAAAAGCGCGTAGACAGGACGCATCCAGTTCGAGTCGCGCTCGGCAAGATAGTCGTTCACCGTCACGATGTGGACGCCTTTTCCCGAAAGCGAATTGAGGTAAGCCGCGGCGACGCACATCAAGGTCTTTCCTTCGCCGGTTTTCATTTCCGTGATGCGGCCCGAATGCAACACGAGCGAGCCCATGAGCTGAACGTCGTAAGGACGCTCGCCCAAAATCCTTTTCGAAGCCTCTCGCGCCAAAGCGAAAGCGTCAACCAAAATATCGTCGAGAGTCTCGCCGTTCGCGAGCCGCTCTTTGAATTTTTTCGTCTGCAAAGGAAAATCTTCGTCCTTCAATGAAACCGCCCATTCCTCGCGGGCGTTTATCTGCGCAACGATGGGCTTTAACTTTTTTACTTCGCGTTCGTTCTGTGAGCCGAAAATCGCGGTCAAAATCTTATCGATAATCATATTAGAATAGTATAGCAAAAGCAAAAGGAAATTTCAATAGGACGGCGGAAAAAATATAACTAATAATGAATAGTTATTAGTGAATAGTGATGGCGAGTTTTTGTATGTAAATATATTTCGCCACAAGCACACCCGCCGTACTAGTCCACGCCGCTGTTCTCCCCACGCCTGCGCCAGAAATACACGTCGCTGGCACGGAAATCGTACCAGTAAAAACGCCGCCGTCCCCGACTTTCAGTCGCGCTTTGCATTTTGGTTAAGGCTGTTCGTAAACCTCATCAGGCGTGTTGCCGCTGACCGTGCCGCCTGGCGTGAACGTGCCGCCGGTCTTGACAAAAACGCCACCGCCTTGTGATTTCGCAGTGTTGCCGGTGATTTCACCACCGCTCATTGTGAATTTACCAGAGACATACACTCCGCCGCCACCTGCGTCATCACCAGTGCCATAGGATTGGTTTTCGCTGATTGTGCCACCGCTCATTTCGAATGTACCGGTGTACAAACCTTTAGAAACACTAATCCCTGCCCCAAGCTGGGCGCGGTTGCCAGAGATTTCGCCGCCGCTCATCGTGAATTTACACCCACTATTGGTACCAACATCAACTCCGCCACCGTAGCTACCGCCGTCGTTTCCGCTTATAATACCGCCGCTCATCTCGAATGTGCCATAGGAAATCTTTACACCAGCTCCATAAAAATAGGTTCTGTTTCCAGTGATTGCTCCGCCTGTCATCTTGAATTTGCCATTATAAGAAGAAACACAAACGCCGCTATCGGAATTGTTACATATAACTGCGTCATCTCCGAGCGTTACTTCCGTGCCTGAACCAGAGATAGACAAGAGACAGTCAGTTCTGTAACCTTTTATTGTTCCGTCGAGCGTGACGTTCGTGATTGTAACGTTTCCCCGAGAAATGGTAAGCAATTTTCCAAGGAATGCACCCGAAACGTCGCTTTTACCGATGTAGCGCATAAGCGTCAAATGTTCTTTACCCGCGCGGTCGAGCAAAGTGCTTTCTTCGCTCGGGAGAGTGTACTCCGCGCAAACCATGATCTTTTGCGCGCCTTGTGATTCAAACAGCTCGATTGCCTTTGAGAGCGTTTTCACCGCTTTGCTTGCGGTCAATCCCGAATTCGCGTCATCGCCGCTTGAGGAATCAAGGTAAATCGATATTCCCAACACGCCCGCCGTGCCGTCATCATTGGGCGCGATTTCCCATCCTTTCTGCGACACTGCGAACTTGCCGCAGACGGTATCGTCTATCGTCATGTCCGTGCCCGCGCTCAAAACCTGCCTGCCCGCCGTGTATGCGGAGGGCGTTATCGTGGCGACAGGGCTTGAAGCGGTGAGATCGCCCGCGACGGTGATTGTGGGAATGTCCGTGCCACTGGCATAAAGATAAACGTCGTTCTTGCCATCATCCTCAGCTGGAATGGAAGCTGAACCGCTCATCTTGAACGTGCTTTCGCTACCAGTAACGAAAACGCCGCCTCCTTCGCTGCCGCTAGCCGATGTTGTCTTGCAGCCTGTAATTTTCGCAGTTCCCGACATTTCGAATGTTCCGCCATTGACGACATACACTCCACCACCCCGTTTCGTCGCCGTACAGTCGCTGATTGTGTCGCCAGTCATCGTGAATGCGCCGTTATCCACATAAACGCCGCCTCCTTCGCTGCTGCTTATCGATGTCGTCTTGCAGCCTGTAATTTTCGCAGTTCCCGACATTTCGAATGTTCCGCCATTGA
>CAMWWZ010000056.1 GCA_947178095.1 uncultured Treponema sp. | reverse complement strand
CCCCATTTTTTTTTCAACCACTACTACGCATACGGCCATTCTTGCAGGGACGTGGGGTTGGTTCAGGTGAAAAACTTACAGGCACGAAACTTGCTACAAAAGATTGCGAGTAAAAACACTCATTTAAAAATATCAAAAACCATCTTTAAGGAGGACGGTTATGAAAAAGAACGAAAATATTCTTGCGATGTATCTCAACGAGATTAGCAAAATCCCGCTTTTGGGACATGATGAGGAAAATGTCCTCGCTGTTCGGGCGAAGGCTGGCGACAAGGCGGCGCGCGAAAAAATCGTGAACGCGAATTTGCGCTTCGTGGTGAATGTCGCGAAAAAGTACCAGAAGTTGGGACTTGATTTCGAGGATTTGATTGGCGAAGGCAATGTCGGACTTTTGACGGCAATCGACAAATTCGACGCTTCCAAAGGCTACCATTTTATTTCGTATGCTGTTTGGTGGATTCGCCAAAGCATTCTCAAGGCGATTTATGAAAAGCGTTCGGCTATTCGCTTGCCTTTGAATCGCGTGGCGGAATTGACGAAAATTCAGGCCACAAAAAAAATTGTCGGCGGCGAAAAATCCGAAGAGCAGAAAATCATCGCGATTGCCAATTCGCTTGGAATGGAAAAAGAGCATGTCCGCGAACTGCTGAACATTTCGCGCGAAATGGTTTCTCTTGACGCGAAAGTGCGCGCCGACAAAAATGAAATTTCCACGGTCGGAGATTTTATGGAAGACGAACGCTACGAAAGTCCGGAAGACGCTTCCATGAGCAATTCGATGAAAGACGAAATCGACGTTGTTTTGGACACGCTTCGCCCCAACGAGGCGCGTGTTTTGAGAATGCGCTATGGGCTTAACGGCTACAGGCCGATGTCGCTCAAAGAAGTGGGCGATGCGTGCAGCCTCACCAAGGAACGCATCCGCCAAATCGAAAAGCACGCCATCGAGCGGATGAGAATGCCCGTTCGCAGAAAGCGGCTGGACGTTTATATGGCGGCGTAGTTTTCGCCGAGAAAAATAGCAAAGCGAAAAAAGTCTCGCAGAAATGCGGGGCTTTTTTTTATAAAAAATTCCTCTTTACAAAAATCAATTTATGCCGTAAAATATAGAATAGAGTTGTTGTAAAAAATGCGCGGCACGGAGGAAACATGACGCAAACAAAAAAATCAATCTCATTTAAATACAAAGCAATCCTCATAATGCTTGCCGCCGCGCTGCTCGCATCGTGCGAAAATCTCATTTCTAGAACTCCGAGCGGAATTACGGGGGGGGGTACAGCGAGGTAGGAAATTCCGAAAGCGGCTCGCTGACCGTCACCGCCCGCGTCTCGAACGGTTCTTCGCGTTATGCGATGCCTTCAATGCCCGAACTCGTCTATGCCGCGCTGCTTTATAAAGACGGCAATTCCCCTGAAAGTCCATCGCATAAAGATTTCGTCCAAGGAACGACGACAGAAAATGCTGGTGAAACAAAACTGAATTTTTCATTCCAAAAGCCCGATGACACGAACGGAACATTCACGCTCGAAATATTCGCGTTTGAGAAAACCTCGGACGATGAAGAGGGCACGGCGGATTTTTCAAAAGACAAAGCGTTGCTTTCAGGAAAGAAAGATGGACTTTCAATAAGCGGAGACACAATCGAAATAGACGGCACAATCGCGCTCGCAATTTCATCTACAGAGCACGGCACTGTAAGTTTGAAAATAAAAGTGCCCGAAGGATGCTCGCTTGAAATCAAAGAACTAAAAAGTGATGGCACAGCCGAAAGTAACGCGCGTTTTATTGTTACGGGCGATTCACCCGATTTTACCGTCACACAAAAAGACGAAAGCGGAATTTCTGCCGGCGCATATCAAGTGAAATTCACCGTGAAAAAGAAGGTCGGCGAGAGTGAAGAAATCGTCCACATATTTTCCGAATACATAAATGTCATCAATGGATTTTGCACCGACACTTGGTGGAACGGCGCAGAATCCAGCGCAACGAAAGAAATCACGCAAAGCATGATTTCTTCTACGGTGTACGTGCGCGGCACGGGCGGCTGGTACGACGGTTCGGATTACAAAGACAGTGTCATGGCGGACGACAACAACACGGGAAGCTTCCTTTCTCCGCTCGCCTCGATTCAAAAAGCCGTGGACACGGTAATCGCGCGGAACGACGGCGCGAGCGCATACACGATTTACGTTGATGGAACGCTTGCGCAAGATACGGCGGCGAGCGTGGAGGGCATGGCGGACTTTTACAAACTTTCCCAAAATCTCACGCTTACGATAAAAGCACTTTCCGGCACCGCCACGCTCGATGCGAATAAATTGTCGCGCGTCATAAACGCGAAGCCGGACGATGCAAACCTTGCCCTCAACCTCACGCTTGAGAATCTCACCCTCACAGGCGGAAATACAAGCGAAAGCGGCGGCGGAATTTATTTCGGCTCGGCGGGCGGCACGCTCACAATCAGCGACGGCACGACAATCAAAGTAAACACCGCGAGCGGAAACGGTGGTAATGTTTATGTTGAAAACGGCACGTTTGAGATGGAAGGCGGCACTATCAGCGGAGGCAATGCGACTCAAGGTGGCGGTGTTTATGTTACTGGCACTGAAAGCACGTTCACGATGAATGGCGGCTCGATCAGCAACTGCAAGGCTACACAAAGCGGCGGAGGCGTGGTTGTTGATTCGTCAGCAACATTCGAAATGTCGGGAACGGCGGAAATTACAAGATGCAAGATAACATCGGCAGCTAGCAGCACAGGAGGCGGCGGAATCTATAATGCCGGAACGCTCACTGTTATCTGCGGCACAATTTCCGACTGCACTGCAGGAAACGGCGGCGGAGTCTATAACAACGGCACGCTCACCGTTGAGAGCGGAACAACAATTTCCGGATGCGTGAGCGACAGTCATGGTGGCGGAATCTACAATAAAGGCACGGCAGAAATCAGCGGCTGCGCCATCGAGTCATGCGAAGCGAAACACTCTGGTAATGTGGGAGGAGGGGGAGGAATCTATTCCAAGGAAACTCTCACCGTCACAGGCGGAAGCATCAAAAATTGCAAGGCGGAGAAATCTTATGGCGGCGGATTACTATTGTATGGTTCTTCAAACAAAGTGTCGCATTGTACTGTAACAGGCGTAACGATTTCCGACTGCAAGTCGTCCTACGGCGGCGGTGTCAGTGTTTTCTATGCCAACTTCACTATGAAAGACGGCACAACAATAAGCGGAAACACTGAGAGCCTATATGGTGGCGGAGTTTATATTGGTATTACGAGCACGTTCGAGATGGCAGGCGGTACGATTTCTAACAACAAGGCAACCTATGGTGGCGGCGTATATTATTCTGCTGGTTCGTTCATGATGAGTGGCAATGCGAAAGTCGAAAGTGACAATGATGTTAAACTTTATAGTGATTCTAAAATTTGCATCACAGACACACTTGCCGCTTCAAGTCCTGTCGTTACCATAACGCCTTCCGCGTACACTGCGAACAGACTGCTTTTGAGCGCGGGCGATGGTGTGACGCTAGACGGCAGCATCTGCAACAAATTCGCCGTAAAGCCGCAAGCCGACGGCACGGAATGGAGGGTCGCGCTTGATGGCGCGGATGGCGTGCTGATTAGAAAATACGAGATGGGCGACACAGGACCAGGCGGCGGAGCGGTGTGCTATTACGATGCGGATGCTTTACCGTAAACGGCAAGACCTGCCACTACCTTGAATGCTCGAAGGAACAGATTGGATACACTCAATGGTGTTCGTGCCTATCCAGTAGCGGCTATTGCGAGCCGACGTTATCCAACGAGATCGGAACGGGATACGCGAACACGCAGGCAATCCTCAACCATCCAAACCATGCCAGCGCAACGGCATCAAACTGCGCGGCGAAGGCATGCGCGGAATACAAGACGGACACAACGACGGCCGGCGAATGGTTTTTGCCGAGCAATAATGAGACGGCCATAATAAATAAAGGTGTTACTATTACTTCTAACGAAAATCTTTGGATGTCGGCAGCAAGTCGCGATGGTGATAATAGCAAGGCACGTTATGGTAGAATTTCCTCAAACGGCTTTTCTAGTTATGACTCGCAGAGAAACATCTTGCGTTATTTCCGGGCGGTGCGGGCGTTTTAGGCGAGCGAGTGCTTTGTCTTTTTAGGATAAAACGTCCGTATTTATTTTTGCGTTTTGTTGGGAGGGGAAGAAAAAAAATCCCCCTCCGACAAAATTTCAAATTACTTTTTACTTTTCCTATTTTTCCAAATGTGATATAATTTCATTCATGGAAAAAGCGTATCAAAAAATTTCGCAAACGCAAATCGCGAAAATCCTAAAAGAAAACATTGCGGACAAAAGCGCGGTTTTCGTTTTTAACACGAGCGTCGCCGTGGACACTTGGACGGATTTCATCGTGCAGATGGAAGGCGCGGAAGGCTGGCCCAAAACTTTGGCCGCCGACCGTTTCATCGCGTGGGATCAATTCAAAGGCGCGGCGGCAAGCGTTCAGGAAAAAGATGCGCGTTCCATACCCGGGCTTTTGCGAAAACTTTTTGCGCGAAATCTTTTGGCAAAAATCAAAGAAGAAAAATCCGCCGCGCACAGTTTGGGCGACGAAGCCCGGCATTTTTTTGAGCGGCTCATTAATCCGAACTACGCGGAAAACGCGCTCGCGTTCACGGACTGGCTTTCGCAGATTTTGCCTTCGCTCGGCTCGTGGCACAAATTGATGTCGCAAAAAAAATTCATTGAAAAAAATTCGAGCGGAAAAGAAAAATTGGCGGCCGCGCAAGACACTCCCGAAAATCGCGACTATCTGAGACTCTACGAAACTTATGCGAATTTTTTGCAAGAAAAAAATCTTTTCGAACCCACTTGGCAAGAGCTCAAATTCAATCCGCTCGACAAAAATCGCTACATAATTTTTTATCCTGAACTTTTGGACGACTATGTTGAATACCGCGAAATTTTGGAAGCGGAAGAAAAAAAAGGAAAATTGAATTTAATTCATTTGCAGAGCGACGCAAAAAATTCCGAGCAAAAAATTTGCGCGAGTTACTACACTTCGATGCGCGCCGAATTGCGAATGACCGCGCTGAAAATTTTACGCGAAAACGCCGAAGGAATTCCGTGGAATTGCATCGCCATTAGCGTTCCGAAAATCGAAGATTATCTTCCGTATGTCGAGCGCGAATTGCGATTGTACGACATTCCTTTTGTAACGCGCGCCGGAACGATGCTCGGAAAAACTGGCGCGGGCTTGGTTTTTCGAAAAATGCAAAATTGCTTTGAAAGCGCGTTCGCGTTTTCGCAAGTGCGATCGTTTGCGCTCGACCATAATGTTCCGTGGAAAAATCCTGCGGGAATGCAAACGCTCGTTCGCCTCGGCTCGGAATTAAAATGCTTTTGCCAGTACACGGATTCAAACGAAAAACTTGTTGATCCTTGGCTGAAAGATTTGCCGGAAGCGAAAAAATTTCAAAACGAATTTTATTTTGAAGCGCAAGAATTTTACAAGCAGTTGAAAAATTCGGTGAGTGCGATTTGCAAGGCAAAATCTTTTTCGGCGATAAAAAGCAATTGGATTGGCGCAGAAGGTTTCGAAGCGAAATTTTTTATCGAAAAAAAATCGATGCCGCAAAATGCGAACAACATTCTTTCGCGCTGCATAAAAAAGCTCGATGAACTCATCGCGCTTGAAAAAGAATTTCCCGAACTTTGCGGAAAAGAAATTTCGCATTTTGAATTTTTCCTGAACGAAATCGAAACGACGCAATATACCGAGCAAAAGCAAAATGAAGGCGTTTCGATTTTTCCATACAAGTTGAGCGCGATGGCGGCGATTCCGAAGCAGTTTGTTTTGAACGCAAGCCAAAACGCAATCACTGTTGAAAATCCGATTTTGAATTTCTTGCCGCCGCAAAAACGAAAAATTTTGCTCGACGAAAAAATTTCGCAAAATGACGAAAGTCAAAGTTACATCGTCGCCTACAACAAAACTGGCGACTGCGTTTTCAGCATTGCCGAAGAAACTTTGGACGGCTTCGCAATTCCTTACGCCACGCTTTCCACGCAAGAAAAGCCTTGCGACTTTGACGAAGATTTGGATGGCGAAGATTATTTCAAGCAAGAGAAAAAATTTTTGCAAAGCAAATCGAATGCTTCCAAAAAATTTCCGCAAAAAATTTCTGCGAAAATAAAAAATGGATTTGATTTTTATTTTGCCGCGAATGGATTTGATTGCGATGCGGACGGCGACGGCGTTTCAGATTTCATGCAAAAAAAGATTTTCGAAAGCGTTTCGGAAAATGGAAAAATATTTATTTCGCAAAGCGCGATGAAAACTTTTTTTTCGTGTCCGCGAAAATGGATTTTCAAAAATATTTTGGCACTCAAAGAAGACACGCTCGACACGGACATTTTCGAACGCTATGACGCAGGCTCGATAAATCACAAAATTTTGGAACTGTATTTAAAGCAAACGCCGCGCCTTCCTTTCACGGACGAAAAAACAAAGCGACTTTTTGACGAAGAAAAAATCCGCGAGCAAATTCGAAAAATCGTGCGCGATGGCGCAGAAGAAATTTCTTTGGAAAACGAAGCCAAAACGATTTTGCCGTTCGCACAATCGCGCGCGTTCACGCAAAGCTCTTTGGCAGAAGAAATTCTTATTTCGCAAACTGAAATTTTCGTGGAAACGATAATTAATTTTTTGCGTTGGTTTTGCCAAAAAAATCTTTACGGCGGTTGGCAAATTCAAGGCGTGGAAAAAAATTTGCAAACACAATTTGAAAAAAATGAAAAAATAATTCTCGATGGAAAAATCGACTGCGTTCTTTCAAGCGGCGAAGATTTTGCGATTGTGGATTTTAAAAATACGCGCAGCTCAATTCCAAGCAGCAAGCTCACTTTGAAAAAATTCCCCGAAGCTGATGACGAACTCGGCGATTTTCAAATGCCGATGTATTTCAAACTTTTCGAAGCGAATTCAGATTATGAAATTTCGTCCGCGCGTTTCGTTCCGATAAAAATCAAATCGCTTTCGGAAGAAGCAAAAGAAGTGATCACAAAAGAAGGCAAGTCTTCAACAACGCAAGCCACGCGCAAAGATTTTATAAATTTTACGATTCCGCTTTTTGACAAATACATTGAAGAAATGTACGCCGCGATAAATGCCGCAAAATATTCCGTGCAAAATCTCAAAGACGAAAATTGCGCGGGCAAAGAAAAAAATGCGGCTTGCGATTACAGAATGATTTGCCGCACAATTTACAACACGGCGGGATTTAAAATAATTTCAGAATCCAGCGCGGAGGAAAATTGATGGAAACGGAAAAATTGCTTGCAAAGCCTTATCTTTCAAAAACGCCGGACAGCGACCAAGCCAAAGTCGCCACTTCGCTTGAAAATACAATTGTAGCGGCCGGCGCGGGAAGCGGAAAAACGCAAACGCTTGCCACGCGCTTCGCATATCTTGTGATGTCCGATTCGAAAAATTCTGTTGAAAGAATTCTCACTTTGACTTTTACGGAAAAAGCCGCCGCCGAAATGTACCGACGCATTTATCTCACGCTAAAAAAATTCACGGAAGAATTGCCCGAATGCGAAGAAAAAAATCGCGCGCAAAAAGCCATCGAAAATTTTTCCAAGGCGCACATTCAAACGCTCGATTCGTTCAGCATGGAAATCGTAAAGCAGGCCGCGAATCTTTACGGAATCCGCCCCGATTTTTCCGTGGGCGCAGCCGACACTTCGAGCATAATTCGCGAGCTTGCATTTTCTTTCATAATGAAACATCGTGAAGCGAAGTCGATTCAATGGATCAGCGAAGCGGGAAAATTTCAGGACGCGACAAAATATTTTTGCGAAGCCGCAGAAAAGCACACTTCGCTTGCCGATTCGCTTTTGCAAAAATGCGCGGTTTTTAAAGAAAGCCTGAAAAAGCAGGCGCAAAAAATTTCACAAGAATTTTCTGAAAATGATTCCGCGCTCGCACAAATGTTCGCAGAAATTTCGGATTTGAAAATCGCGCTCGAAGAAATTGAAGCAAGGCCGAAAGAATCAAAAGAAATAAAAAAATTGCGAAACGCGATGCAAAGTTGGGAAGATTCCGCTGAATTGCTCGCGCGAATAAAATCACAAAAAATTCCGAGCATCGCTTTGGAAGAAGAAGGCGCGATTCGCTGGGCTGCGAGCGACGACGTTCGGCGTTTTGTGGATTTGCTCGGCGAACTTGATGTGGAACTCAAAACGAAATCTAGCAAATTGTCGCAAGTGCTTGAATGCCACGAAAAACTTTTCGGCGAAAATGGAATTGCGCAAGACGCGCTCAATGCGATTGATTTTATTTTCAATTATGAAAATCTGCGCGAACTTTATTCGCTGCTTGACGATTTTGTAGAAGAAGTGAATTCGCACAAACGACAAAGCGGCTCGCTCACTTTTTTGGATTCGGCAAAATTGGCGTTGCGCATTTTGTACGACCAAGGTCAAATCCGAAAAGAGCAGCGCGAGAATTTTACGAAAATCATGATCGACGAATTCCAGGACAACAACGGCGCAAACCGCGATTTGCTTTTGCTGATTTCGCGCAAAAACGAAAACGGCGAGCAGCTTTTTCCAAACGAACAAAAAGACATTTTGGAAATTACGGGCGAAATAATGCCAAACCGACTTTTTTTTGTTGGCGACGAAAAGCAGTCGATTTACAAATTTCGCGGCGCGGATGTCGCGGTTTTCAACGAACTGAAAAATAAAATCGGCGGAAAAATTTTACACATGTCGAACAATTATCGAAGCGACGAAATTTTGCTCGACGAGTTCAATAAATTTTTTGGCGCGATTGGACAGCCTGAAAAATGCAAAGATTATTCTGTCTTTTCCAAAACGAATTCCGAGAAAAAAAATTTCGAAGCGACTTACGATGAAAACGCGGCAGCAAAACTTCCTCCAGCAAAAAAAACTTCTCCCGAAAAAAATGCGTCCAAAATTGCCGACGACTCGCTTCACAGAATTCATGTTTGCATGTTGAACACGAGCGAAAAAAATGCCGCCGAAAAAAAATCGTGCCTTTCAGCGAAAGAATCACGCATTTATTTTATCGCAAAAAAAATTTTGGAACTTCATTCAGGCGAACAAAAAATTCCGTTTAAGGATTTTGCGATTCTTGTAAAAAGCCGAACGGACTATCCAATTTTTGCGCGGATTTTTTCTTTGCTCAACATTCCGTTTTCGATGGATCAAGAAGCGAACATTTTTGCCGAAGCTCCGGTGAACGACATCTATGCCGCGCTGCGACTTTGCGTTTATCCGAGCGACCGAAAATGCTACTGCGCGTTTTTGTGCTCGCCATTTTGCGGAATGGATTTGCAAGTCGCGCAAACGATTCTCGCGTTGACAAAAAATTCTGATTCGAGCGAATCGGACGCGGAAATGAAAAACGCATTCGATGAAACTTTGGAAGAAAAAATTGCCGAAAATATTTCTGAAAAAAATTTTGAAAAATATTTACACGCAAAAAATTTTTTCAATAAAATTCGAGATGAAATTCTTCGAAAGCCAATCGCTCAAAGCATCACGGAATTTTGGTATGAATGTGGATATCGCTACGCGCCGCTTTGGACAAAAACATGCAAATATGAAAACAACGATTCTGCGCGCGCATGGAAGCAAACCGAAAATCTCATGGAAGAACAATACGATTTGCTTTTCGAACTTGCTCGCGCCGCCGATGCGCAAAACAAAGATGTCGCATGGTTCATTGACCAGCTGAATGTCTTGCAAGAAAATTCGCGCAATGAAAATTCCGAAATCGATGCGAAGGAAGTGAATTATCAAACCGAAAAAAAAGATGCCGTGAAAATTATGACAATCTACAAAAGCAAAGGTTTGGAATTTCCTTATGTTTTCATTTGTGGCTGCGCGAATGCAAAAGAAGGCGCGAAAAATTTTGATGGAAAAATTTATGCCGTAGAAAATTTCGTGCCAGTCGTGATTTACAATTCGCTTCAAAAAAATTATTTTGCAAGAAAAGTTCAGTCGCTCGAAAAAGAAAAATCCGCCGCGGAATTCAAAAGGCTCGTTTATGTTGCGACGACGCGCGCCATAAATCATGCCTACATTGTCGGCGAATGGGCGAAAGGCGAAAAAGGTTTGAGCGATGCGGCAAAATCAAAATTGCTTTTGAACATTTTTGATTTTTATGAAAGCAATCAAAATGATGCGCCGTTTGATTTTATGAAAATTGATTTGTTCGAAAAATTGCAATTCATTTCGCAAACGAATTCGCATCCTGTGAGCGTGGAAAACTACAACAAAATTCTTTGCGAGCAAAACGCTCTGTACAATTCGCTCGACGCTGAAAAAATTATCGTCACGCCAAAAGTTCCGCGCCTGCGCACTTCGCCGAGCGCATTGGAAGAAAAAACGCGCCAAGAATTTTTCGCCGCTTCTTCGAAAAAAAGTGATGCGCCCGAAACGCCTGCGAGTTTTTCTTATCCGCAAATAAATTATTTTGTGAATTCCGCCGCGCTTCTCAAAAATGAATACGGAACTTTGTTTCATAGTTTCATGGAAGCATGGAGCAAAAATCCAAACGAATTTTTGCCGGAAAAAATCAGCATGCAAAATTATTTTTTCGACGAATCTCTCGTGCAAAAAATTTCTGATGCGAACAAAAAAATTCTGCTTGAAACATTTTGCGAAATCTTGAAAAAATTTATCAAGCAAAAAGAAAAAAATCCTGCGCTCGATACCTTGCAAAACAAGCGCGAATTTTTTGCCGAATACAAATTCAAAACGAAAATTCATTCGTATATTTTTGCAGGAACGATTGACGCGGTTTTTGAAAACGCCGACGGCACCTACACCGTGCTCGACTACAAAACAGATTCCGTGCCAGATGAAAAAATTTATTACAATCAAATCGGCTGCTACCAAAAAGTCGCGGCGGATTTGTTCACGGCGGGCGACGCAAGCAAAATCCGATGCATTTTGTTTTTTGCGGAAACAGGCGAATTCGTTGACATCACGAAAAACGCGCGCGCCGCATTCGAAAAATTGACGGACGAAAAAATCGCGGAATTGATTTTGCAAAAATGAAAATCGCTTTAAGTAAAAAAATGTCACTGGCTTTATTGTAGCTGCTTCAAAATCTCGCCGATGTCGCTGTCGATGCCAAGCGATTTTTCCTTGATTTCGGCCGGAATATAAACTTCGCCTTTATTGATGCAAACATAAAAAGCGTCTTTGAAATTTTGCGTCATCTGCCAAAACGGATATTTGATGATTCCGGGCGTGTTCGAGCCGACTCCCAATTCCAAAAATAAAATTTTCTTTTCTTTGTTTTGCGCCAAAAAAGTTTTGTAACGCTCGCATGCTTTTTGCCAGCCTTCGTCTTCCACGAACGTTTCGTCCGCGCGTAAATTCATCGCCATCGGCTTTCCGCATTTTGGACATTTCGGAACGAGTTCGCTCGGCACTTTCATTTCTTTTTGCTCGGCAAACATTCGGCGAATAATTTTTTCGTTGTCGTACGTTTTTTTGTGGCAAGGCACGCTGCATTGAAAAAGTCCGAAGTCGCCTTGCGTGTAGAACATTCGTTTTTTGTCAAAGCCTGCTCGCTGAAAGCAATGGTCAACATTCGTCGTTATCACAAAATAATTTTTGCCTCGAACGAGTCCGAGCAGATTTTCATAGACTAGAATTGGCGGCGGACAAAATCTGTTCAAATAAACATAGCGCGACCAGTACGCCCAATTTTCTTCGAGCGTTTCGTAAGGATAAAATCCGCCTGAATACATATCGTGAAAATTATATTTCGCTTCGAAGTCGCCGAAATTTTCGTGAAAGCGTTTTCCGCTGTAGACATAGCCAGCCGAAGTGGAAAGTCCTGCGCCCGCGCCGATTACGATTGCCTGCGCGTTTTCGATTTTTGATTTTAATTTTTCAAGCAAGTTCGCGTTCATAAAATTTTTTGTCCTCGTCGGTAAAGACATTGAAAATAATTTTTATGTTGTAGCTGCTTTGTGCGAGCCACGCTTTTACTGTTCTTACTGCCAACGCGCAGGCTTCGTCTTTTGGGTAGCCGAACACGCCGGTGGAAAGACAGCAAAACGCGATGCTTTTTAAATTCATTTCTTTCGCTTTTCCCAAGCATGAAATGTAGCAGCTTTGCAAATCGGATTCATTTTGCGCCGTAACTTTTTCGGCGACAATCGGACCTACGGTGTGAAAAATATATTTGCTCGGCAAATTGTACGCGCCGGTAACTTTTACTTTTCCGTTCGGCTCGTCGCCGCCCTGCATAATTTTTTGGCAATCAAGCCGCACTTGGATTCCTGCGAAAGAGTGAATGCAATTGTCGATGCAATTGTGAAGCGGCTGAAAGCATCCGAGCAACTTGCTGTTGCATGCGTTTACAATCGCATCCGAATTGAGGCGCGTGATGTCGCCCTGCCACAAAGCGATGCCGCCGCGATAATCAAGATTTGCGATGTCCACGATGCCGCGCCTTTGCGTTTGTTCGGAAAGATATTCGTCCTGCAATTTTATAAATTCTTCCGTCGCAGGATTTGGCATGCGGAGATTGCACAATGCGCGAAAATATTGCGGCTTTTCCGATTCTGAAAGCGGCGGAATTTTTTCGCGGCGTTCTTCGGAAAGGATTTCAATCAAACGGTCGAGCGATTTCATAATTTTATTTTATCACATTTTTTTCATTTTGTCTTTCAAAATTATCGCGAAGAAAAATTCAAGGAGGAACAACTCGCTGTAGAATCTTTGTGAAAAATATTTTATAATTTTTTCTATGACGCAAGACGAATACAAAGAATTTTTGGAGAGACAATTTTCACAAGATTATTCTGTCGGCAATTTTTATCTTGCAAAAAAATATGACCTCGTGGCGCAAAGCGTGCAGGACGAAAATTTTTCGGGCAAAAAGCGCGGCAATTTTTTGAACAGCGTCGTCTACATTGTCTCGTTTGATTGCGACAAGAAATTCGTAAGAAAAGAAATTGACACGCTTCCGCAAATCGCGCTTTCGGGATTTCGCAATCCTGCCAAAGACAAGACAACTACAATCGTGCGCGTTTTTGTAATGGATGAAATTCCGTTCGACTTGATTCAAGAAGTGCGCGCGTTCAAATTTTCACGTAGCGAATTTTCGCCGCGCCGTTCTTACACGGAAGCGCGAGTTTTGTTGGTGGATTTTTTAAACAATGAAATTTATGCGAACCTCGCAGGCGAAGCGAACGTGCAGGAATTCAAAATAAGAAGATGAAAAAAGGAATAAGTGTTTCTACTTGCAAGAAAATTGGATTCGCTCTTGGGTTTGTCATCTTGGATTTGTTGGGGCTAATCAGTTGGATTGCTGGATACGATTATATGTCTGATAATCGCTATTGTATAATTTTAATAATCATCGCTCTTATTACGGGATCAATATGCGTTCATTGTCTTGATAAACGCATCAAGGCGCAGGAAACCGAAGAATTGGCGGAGGATTTGGAAGACGACATAGGAAGAATATCTTCGATAGCGTTAATTATTGCCATCATTCTGTTTTTTATAATAGGATTAGTATATGTATATTGTTAAGGAAATCTTTTATGAGTAAAATTGGTGAGTTTTTTGACAAGTTGGAAGAGAAGTTGGAAAGTAAACACAAAAGAAAAAAAAGAATGGGCTATTTCACCAAAAAGAAAATTGTAGGTGCTTTTGCATTTGTCGAAATGGATTTGGTGTGGCTAATAATTTGGATTACTGGTGCTGATGCCGATTTACTTGTTGATTACTGTTTTATAATTCCACTGATGATCATTGGTTATATAGCAGCAGAAATATGTATCCATTACCTTGATAAGCGCATCAAGGCGCAGGAAACAGAAGAGGCGGCGGAAGATTTGGAAGACGACATAGCGGACACCGCGTTTATGATAGTGATAATCGCAGTCGTTGTGCTTTTCGTTTTGGCAGTGGTAGTGTCAAAAGATGCTCGTCAAGATTTTGTGCAGTGGATTCAAGATTGGTAATTGCGTGCGTTTGTTGTTCGTGATAAAATATTGAAATTATAAGGGAAATGGAAAATATGGCAAAAAATCCAGCGTATTTAGGAAGATTATGTTTATGGCGTTAAAACAAAAATTCACGTTTTTAATTGTATTTGCCATTTCAATTTTTTCATGTTTCTGCTTTGATTTTGGCTCGGGGCAAAATCCTTTTGACGTTTCATCTTTGCTCTTTGACAAAGAAGGTGCTTTTGTAATTTCGCAGACGATTAACTGCACGGAAGACAGGATAGAAATCAATTATGTTGTAAAAAACTCAACGGATCTCGAAATGATCGTTCCCGCGAAATTTGAATGCGCGCCGTTGGGAGACCAAAGAAGCGCAAATGACATTGCCATTCCATACGGATTTAAAATCCTGATAAACGGCAAGGACGCAAAATTTACCGTTTATAACGGCTATGCCCAGATAAAGAATTATTATGAAAATAATTCTTATGATAAGAAATCCGAAATCCATTTTAACATGACAATACCTTCGAAAGAGAAAATCGTTGTCAAAGTCTCTTATCAAAACTTACAGAATGCAGGAACCAATCAGACCGGAACAAACTTTAAATATCTTATAAAACTCCAAAAAAACAAGAATAACGAGCCAATTGATTATGATTTTTCTTATACGTCATCGAAGGATTCTGAAGCCTATATTGAAAACATCATTATTTTTGACGGTAATGATGATATCTATCCTGAATTAAACTACAATATTGAACGAAGTTTTTCCGCAGGCAATGTGTGGTCGTTTAATATAGTTGGGCATGCCTTTGAAAGCGATAATATGTATGTTTTTATGGGCCTGACTTATTATGATTTGTCAGCAGATTCAACAGATATAAGAATTTACAGCCACAACAATACAAGGACCATCTATTTTAAGGACAGAAATTTAACTCAAGAACCGATAGAACAAAAAGAATTGTTCTTTCTTTCAAATGAACAATTAAGGTTGTTGCGAAACGCCTTTTATGCAATTCATGGATATCATTTTAAATCCCACGGCTTGCAGAATTATTTTACAAAATTCATGTGGTACAAAGTAAACCCGAATTTCTCCGAATCCGATTTCAATGAAACCGAGCGGAAGAACATCGCGCTGATAAGGAAAATGGAAAACATGAAAACGCCGCTTTCGTTTTCGGATTATTTGAATGGAGGAACGCATGAAAAAAACGAAAAAAATGCTCAATGAAAAAATGC
Source organism: uncultured Treponema sp. (assembly GCA_947178095.1). Taxonomy (GTDB): domain Bacteria; phylum Spirochaetota; class Spirochaetia; order Treponematales; family Treponemataceae; genus Treponema_D. The sequence continues at coordinate 2,880 of CAMWWZ010000056.1, read as the reverse complement.
GAAATAGGATAATCAATGTCGTCAGTTTGCTGATAGCCTATTCCGCGACGCTGTCATGGCTTTTGCTTAATAATTGCGCGTGCTTTTATTTGGGAATATATGGGCGAAGGCTTCGGGGTGGAATTGGCACAGGTCTTTTGATTCATTGGCTGTTTGTCCTTATAATCGCGCTGTCGATTGCCATCACTATTTTGAAGCGCAAAAAGGTCAAGATAATTATCATGGCCGTTTATTTGATGTATTCATCGTTTCGTCTTTTGCCGGAATATCCGTGCCGCTGGCTTTATTTTTCAGTAGGAACCACGGTATTTTTTTATGTCATTGATAATTTGATAACGTTTTGGAAAATGAAAAATTCCCTGAAAGAAATTGCCGGCAATTATGTCTTGGTGATTTTGATGTGCGTGTTTCTCAATGTCATTGCGTTTGTGTTTTGGAATAAAACGATGAAAGAATTTTTATTGCGATATGTCGTTTTGGGAAATGTGATTGTCGCGGCGGCTTCGTTTGCTTGTTATGCGTTGCGCGATAAAATCCGGGTCGCGGCGGACGCAAAGCATGATGGCGGAAAGGACAGATGAAAAAATATTTTCTGATTTCATGCCTTGTTTTTATATCGTGCATAACGCTTTCATCGCAGGAAGTAAAGCCGCATGATTTTGTTCCCGAGCAGCACTATCATTTGAAAAACGGATACGAGCTTTCCATAACCGATGCCGTCAAGCAAAATGAGCATGTGTGCAGCATGCTGCTCGCAAAAAATGGGCGCACTGTGGTCATTGGGGAAATGGCGTATTTTAACAACCTGAAATATTATCCGAGATACGAGGGCATAGATTTTGACGATTTTTTCGCAATAGAATTTTTTATGGGCGGCTATTCCTACTGCTTGTATGAAAAAAAGACGGGAAGCAAAGTGCTTGAATTTGACACTGCTGGAAGCCGTCCGATTTTTGAAGCGGACAATCAGCTGTTGATTTACAGTGTTGATAACGGTGGCGACACGTTTTTTCCGAGAAGCGTTTATTTGTATGATTTGAAAAACGGGAAAAAGCATAAACTGAATGCATTTCTGCAAAAGGCGCAGGAAAAGAATTTGTTTTGGCTGAACATCTTAAATTGGTTTGACTCCTTTGAATTCGGAAACATTACGCCTGAAAATGTTGAGATTGTTTTTTATGGCTGCTACAAACCGTTTTTTGACGAAGCCGGAGAATTTTTCGATGAAGAAGACTACCGTTTTTCTTTCATGGTTGAACGATGAAAAATAATATTATGAAAATGATTCGCGCGAGTTTGTCGATTAAAACGCTCGGCAAGATTGCGGCTCGAACATTGAAATGGATTCTCGTCGCGCTTGCCGCCGCCGTCCTCGTTTTTTTCGCATGGATAGCACGGGAAGTGCACCTTTCCGCCTATGAGCCGCGCGGATTTACTTCCGAGTACGACAAGGATGTTTCGCAGTTTTTTCAGGCGTGGACGCTTGGAGCGGAAAACGATATAATTGAATCTTGGCGAAGCACGTTTGATGCGGCGGAATCCCTTGAAGAAGTGGCGGGCTTTTCCGGCGCACAAATTTATTTCGACTCGGGAAAGATTTCCGGCTGGCAATTTTTCTTTGCCCTGAAAAACAAAAATTCGTTTCGCGGAATGCTCGAAGTTTCAAGCACGGGGCATGCCGCCGAGATGTATGTCCACCGCCACTTCGCGGAGAAAGCGCACCTGATGAAAGAAGATGACGCGCTGCGGTGGCTGTCCGAAATACAGTGGCAGGCGGACGAAATTGGTCTTGCCGTGTCGTATGCCTTGGTGGGCGCGGGAAAGAATGCGTTCTACGGCGAAAATGGAAAGATGCTTCGGGAATATGGATATGGCGAATAGGAGAAAAAGTCAAATGAAAAGAAAAATCATCGGCACTTTGCTTTTTATGTTTTTTGTGGCGGCAAATCTTTCTGCTATTTCCGAGCGCGATTCTTTCGAAGGCTTCAAGGAGTTTTCTTTTTTTATGGGAGACTCGATTGTGTCATACTATGTCGGCGTTGATACGATTCGCATAAAAAATCGTTCGCTGGGAAGCCGCGCCAACAGGTATGACAAGGAACTGCATTTTCGAAAAGAATATGAGCATGGCGTTCCCTTTATGTATTATACGGAATCAGACGCGCGCTTTGTCGAAAGCGAAGATTCTCCATGGGGCGCGGCTCCCGTCGAAACGCGGGCATCGGATTCCATAGAAAAAAAGGCGATGTTCCTCAAGTCCGACTATTTCTTTTTGCTCATCCATGAAAATGGCGATTTTTATTATGGGGTGAAAGATGCGTATGTCTCATGGGAAAAACATCTTGGAGCGATGGGCGCACGGCAAAGTTCGTTCTTGAAAGAAGGCGGAAAATCGTATTCCTGCGATGACATCGGCTTTGATTTTCCCCATCATGCCGTGCAATGGGGGAAGCCATGGGCGGAAGGAGCGAATGAAAAAGGAATCGGGGAATGGATTTCGTTTCTTGTTCCAGACGGCGCGGCCGAGGCGCAACTGCACGGCGGGCTGAAAGGATTCATATCGATTGGATATGTCGATTACAGTCGTCCTGATTTGTATGAAAAAAATTCGCGTCCTCGGATTGTTTCTGTGTACATAGACGATGTTTTTTATAAGGATGTCCTGCTTGAGGACACTCCGAATTATCAGGACATAACGCCCGGAAAATTCCTCACAGGCGCGGAGGAAATAAAAATCGTCATAAAGGACGTGTATGCCGGACGGCTGTATGAAGATGCCTGCATAAACGATATTGTCGTTCTTCCCGTCGTTTTTTATGGGCAATAGGAGGATTTCCGATGGATTTTATAAATGATTTAGTGAGAAGGCTCGAACAAAAA
>CAMWWZ010000055.1 GCA_947178095.1 uncultured Treponema sp. | reverse complement strand
GAAATCATTCTGATGTCCGCTTCGGCAATCTTGCGGGCAACGGGAAATGCGAAAGTGCCGCTTGTCACAGGATTCGTTTCCGTCGCGACCAACACCGCGCTGAACGCGATTTTAATTTTCGGGCATTTTGGATTCCCCGCGATGGGAGAACGCGGCGCGGCATTCGCTACGGTGATCGCGCGTTTTTTGGAAGCGGCAATTTTGATAATTTTCATGGCTGCAAAAAATCATCCCGCTTCAATCGAAAAAACGTTCAGCGCAAAATGCGAAAAATCATTTTTGCGAAATTTTTTCATAACGGCACTTCCCGCAATCGGAAACGAACTTTTATGGGCGATTGGCGATGCGGCGTATTCTGCGATATACGGCCATTTGGGAACATTTTCGCTTGCCGCGATGACGCTCACATTTCCAGTCCAAGGACTTTCCGTCGGATTTTTTTCAGGACTTTCCGCATCGGCGGCAATCATCATCGGAAACAATCTCGGCGCGGCGCAATTTGATGACGCATACAAAAACTCATGGCATCTCATAAAATATTCGGTACTTGGCTGTGTCGTCATTTCGGCATTTCTGTGCTTTGCGAGCGGACTTTATGTAAATCTCTACGAAGTTGACGACGCGGTGAAAATCGTTGCGCGCGATTTGCTTCTGATATTTTCGGCGTATCTTCCAGTCAAAGTTTTGAACATGGTTGTGGGAAGCGGAATCATTCGAAGCGGCGGCGAAACAAAATACACGCTTTTTTTGGATGTCGTCGGCACTTACGCAATCGGACTTCCGCTCGCGCTGATTTCTGCTTTCGTGTTCAGGCTTCCAATGCAAGCGGTCTACGCGATTTTGTCGATAGAAGAAATTTGGCGGCTTGTAATGGGACTTCGCCGCGTGAAGATGAAAAAATGGATAAAACAAGTTTACGTGAAAAATAGTAGCATAAATTGACATACTAAAATATTTTTTATATCATAAAACTATGAACGAAGAACTTGTTTTGAATTTGCAAAGTTTGGGATTTTCAAAATTGGAAGCGGAAGTGTACGTTTCGCTTGTGCAAGGAAAAAGCATGAGCGGCTACGCGATCGCAAAAGTTTTGAACAAAACCCGCCCTGCAGTTTACAACGCACTTGACAACTTGCTCGAAAAAGGATTCGTGAATTTTGTTCGGAGAAAAAACGGTACGGAATATGTCGCCGTTGAGCCCGAACTTTTGCTTTCGGACATTTCGCGAAAAGTGAACGGGGCGGCTGGAAACGCGAGGAAAATTTTCAAAGAATTGGAATCAAAAAAAATCGCGCCGCGTTTTGAAAACATCGAAGGAAAATCAAATTTGCTCGCGACGGCAAATCGAATCATCATGAGCGCGCGCAAAGAAATTTTGATGAATTCTTCGATGCCGCTTGAGCCGCTTTACGCCTCGCTCAAAGAAGCCGCCCGCCAAAAGGTGCGCATAATTTTATTCAGCTGGCAAAAGATTGACACGCTTGATTTGCCGATAGAATTTTATTCTAATTTCGACGGCACAGATTTTTGCAGCGAAGAGCGGCTGTTTTTGGTCGCGGATTTGAAGCGATGCGTAATCGGAAGCAACGACACCTCGGCTTTCATTCCGCACAAAAAGACTTCGAAAAAACTTCCGGCTGGCGAAAAAGATTTTTTGGGAATGACAAGCACAAATCGCCTTTTGGTGAACATGGTGACCGAGCACATTCACTTTGACATTTATCTTCACAAACTCAAGCGCAAAAGGCGGCTCGTCTTCACGGACGACATTCAGCTTCATTCGCTGATGGAACGCGGAATATAATTTCTAAATGCGTCATGCGAAAAAGCAGCGCACTTTTTGCCCCGCCCCCACATCGTGAAATTGTGGCATTTCGGAAAAGCATTCTTTTTGCGCCACGGGACATCTGTGCGCGAACGGGCAGGAATTTTCTTTTTGCAAAGTCGTTTTCACTTCAAGCGCAGATTTTTCTTTTTTGCTTTCCGTCATCGCGCCTTCAAAAAGCAATTTCGTGTACGGATGCTTTGCCGTCTTGAACAAATCTTGCGCGGGCGCTTGCTCCACGATTACGCCTCGATACATCACGGCGATTGTGTCGCAAAACCAGCAGGCGACTTTCAAATCATGCGTGATAAAAACGAAGCTCAAATTTTTCTTTTGACGCAAATCGCAAAGCAGTTTCAAAATTTGTCCTTGAATCGAAACGTCGAGCGCGCTCACAACTTCGTCGCAAATCAAAACTTCGGGACTCATAATTAGCCCGCGCGCAATGGAAATGCGCTGGCGTTGGCCGCCCGAAAATTCCGAAGGATGCCTGTACAAATCATTTTCGGAAAGCCCCACTTCTTGAATCGTCTTTGAAGCGAGCGCGAAAATTTCGTCCTTGGATTTTTTTGCGAATCTAAAAGCGTCCGTCAAAATCGAAAGCACGCTCATGCGCGGATTGAGCGAACGCGATGGATCTTGGAAAATATATTTTACCTTTTGCCTGTATTCCGCAAGACGCGCCTTTGAAAATGTTCCGACTTCCTCGCCGAGAATTTTTCCGTCGTCATCGCGCGCGGCATTTTCGTTTTCGCCGCCGAAATAAAAAATCTTTCCGCTTGTGGCTTCGTACATTCTCACGAGCAAGCGCGCTGTGGTGGTTTTTCCGCAGCCCGATTCGCCCACCAAGCCCAAAGTTTCGCCGCGGTTCAAGTCGAACGAAACGTCGTTCACGGCGTAGACATTTTGATTTTTTTTCGCGAAGAATCCCGCTTCGAGCGAAAAGGTCTTGTAAAGATTTTGCGCGGAAAGAATTGTATTTTCGGACATGGCATTTCCTCTATATAAAAATTTAATTGCGAAACTCCGTTTCAATTTTTCGAAAAATTATTTTCGATATGGCACGAATAATTTTCCTCGTCGCATTCGGTCTTCGCGAAAGAACATCGCGGAGCAAATGGGCAGCCCGGAGGCGGATTTTTTGGATCGACAACTTTTCCCGAAATCGAAGCGAGCGCGGAATTTTTGTAATGCTGTCCGAATTTCGGAGAAGCCGCGAGCAAAGCCTGCGTGTACGGATTTTTTGGCGCGTCGCCGATTTCCTTCGCGCTTCCGCTTTCCATGATTTTTCCGCCGTACATCACGATGATTCTGTCGGAAATCGCGAGCACCAAATCAATGTCGTGCGAAATGAAAATTATCGAAAGATTTCGCTTTTTGCGCAAATCCAAAAGCAGCGCGACAATCTGCGCTTGAATCGTAACGTCGAGCGCGGTGGTCGGCTCGTCGGCAATCAAAAGTTCGCAGCCCTGCGCGAGCGCAAGCGCGATTCCAATTCGCTGCAACTGTCCGCCCGAAAATTGATGCGGATAATTTTGCAGGCGGCTTTGCGGATCGGGCAATCCGACTTCGCCCAAAATCTTCACCGCACGTTCGTCCGAATCGGTGCGGGAAATTTTCGGCTCGAGATTCCTGTAAAGTTCGAAAAAAAGATTTCCGATATTTTGAAGCGGATCGAACGAACGTCCCGGCTCTTGCAAAATCAGCGCGATTCGCCTTCCACGATACGGGCGCAATTCGTTTTGCGAAAGCGATGTGAGTTCCGTGCCGTCAAAAAATATTTTTCCGCGCAAAGCGGCGTCCGCAGGAAGCAATCCCGGAATCGCAGTCGTGCTCACCGATTTTCCGCTACCTGATTCTCCGACTATTCCCAAAATCTCGCCGCGCTTCACTTGATAAGAAATGCCGCGCACCGCGTGGATTGTGGAAGGCGTGGAATCTTGCGCCGGCGAAAAACTTTCGAAATCCACGAAAAGATTTTTTATTTCAAGAAGCGCGTCGCTTTTTTCTTCGCCCGAAAAATCTTTCAAAGATGATTTTTTCGTATACCCATACCCCGTAGGGGTATCGCACTGAATTTCCGCCGCATCGATTTTTTCTGATTTTGCAAACTTGCGCTTCTTTTTCCAAGTTTTGAAAATCGCATGATACGGATCGAAATAATCACGCAAGGCATCGCCGAAAAAATTGAACGCGAGCGTGACGCAAAGCAAAAGCCACACCGGATTCAAAAGCCAAGGATAGCGGCGCAAATTGCTCAATGTGGAAATCTCGCGGTTAATCATCGAGCCCCAGCTCACGGAAGGGTCTGCGATTCCCAATCCCAAATATGAAAGAGTCGTCTCGCTCATGATAAAGCCCGGAATCGAAAGCGCGGTGCTCACGATGAGAAGACTTGAAATCTGAGGAATGATGTATTTGAAAACAATCACGATTGAAGGAATGCCTTCTAGCGAAGCGTTCAAAACAAATTCCTCGCGCTTTATCGAATGAACCATTCCGCGAATTGTTCGCGCGCTTCCCGGCCATCCGACCAGCGAAAGAATGAGAGTGATTATCATGTACGCGCTTCCGCTGTCCAGTTTGGAATTCAAAAGTGAGCGCAAAAATAAAATCAAGTAAAGCGAAGGAATCAGCATGAAAAATTCCGCAAAGCGCATTATCGCCCAGTCCGCGTTTCCGCCATAGTAGCCCGCGAAGCCGCCGAAAATTATCGCGAGCACAAGCGAAATCGCGCTCGCCACAAATCCAATCGTAAGCGAAATGCGGCTTCCGTAAACCATGCGGCTGAACACGTCGCGCCCCAAATTGTCCGCGCCAAAAAGATATGCGGGATAGGCTTCGCCTTTTTCTGAAACCGTTCCGAACAGATGACGTTCGCACGGAATGATTCCAAAAATTTTGTACGGCGCGCCTTTTACGAAAAAGCGCACTTTGTGCCGTTCGCCCTGAATGTATGCGTACTTCCAATTTATCGTGCTGATTGTAGCGGCTTCTTTCGCGACGATTCCTTCGCGCGTGATTTTCACATTGGCGGGATGAAACGTGTTGTTTTCGAAAGTCTGCGTGGCAGGATAAGGCGCGATGAATTCCGCGAAAATCATTATCAAGTAGAGGAACGCCAAAATCAAGATTCCCGCAAAAGCGAGCGGCCGGGTTTTAAGATAGCGAAAGAATTTTTTCATTATGATATATTATAGAACATCGGCAAGGAAAAATCCATATATTTAGTGGATTATGTTTCGATATTATTGAATATGCGCATAAAGTAGGCAAAAGGACGCGAACGGCGTTTGGACGAAAATATCACTATCTTTTGTTAGCCTGTCGAAACAGAATCCTTTGTGAAATCCGTCCAAAAGATACAATGTTTTCGTCCAAAAGATACTATCTTTTGGTCTGAAAGATACAGTGTTTTAAACAGAAAGATAGTGTCTTTTAAACACCTCCGCTTGCAGTTCCTGCCGCCCGCGTGAAAGCGAAAATTTCTATGAAGAAAGACTTTGAAATTTTTTATAAATGCGGAAAGTTTTTTTATATATTAAGTAGGTTGGTTATTTGAAATGTTTTTAGGGAAGGCTGACGTTTAGATGATTTTATTAAATGCTATAATTTGATAGCAAGGAAAAATTTAATATGAAATACAAATGTTTATATCGAGAGAATCCCCAAGATAAAAAAATTCCTGGAAAGTACTATCCTTATCCAGTCTACGAGAATACCATAGACACGAACGATTTCGTCGCAGAAATCTCGCATGCCACTTCTTTGACACAAACAGATGTCCGAGCCGCCATCATGGAAATCATAGAGATTTTCCATCGCTATCTCGTCCGAGGCCACAAGCTGAAGCTTGACGGAATCGGAACCTTTAAAGTTTCTTTTAAAGGCGAAGGTGCTTCTACGTCGGAAGATCTTACTGCCATGAACATCGACAGATCGACTGTCCGTGTCACGTTTGTCGCCGACACTACAATGAAAAAAGAGATTAGAACAGAGATCTCTTTTTCAAAAGTCTAATCACGATGACCGAGACTCTGAAAGAGATCCGAATTCAAGATTGACGACTCCTTAATTAGTCGTCGATTCAAAATGTTTGCCAGAATAAACGTCAGCCCCTAAAAATTATCAGATTCCACCAAAGAGAAAGAAAAACCGTCCGTATATTCGGGCGGTTTTTATTGGGGGTGGCTTACAATGACGATGGAATATGACGAAGCGCTGCCCGCGACCATGTGGGGTATAATTTATTTTTGGAAAAATTAGGTAATTTTACAATAAAGCAAAGTTGACAAAAAAATGGAAATAGAATATTTTTGTAGAAGTTAGGTAATGCAAAATTTTGTGGCTGTCTATGATGTGATAGCAAGGTATTTTATGTAACAATAACAATGCCGATTAAAATATATAATTTGGAAATTCATGGAATATATAGATTGATAAATCAACAAAAAGAGGTGAAATTATGAATAAAGAAAACAAAAATTGTTTTGAATTAAAAATTCATGGACTCTTTACGAAAGCGATTTCAAAACTAATTGCGGTTTTCGTTTTTTCGGCATTGTTTCCTCTTTCTATCATTGCCGAAGAGAATGCCAGTGGAAAGTTTTCTTATGAAACGCTTAGGTATATTTGTACATTGAATGGGGAAAATTTGAAAACTTTGGTTGAATTCAGAATTCCGGATGGATATACAATAATTGCTGAGAATGCATTTTATGGATGCTCAAAGCTAAAAAAGATAACTATTCCAAATGGCATTCTGTCTATAGAAAACAAGGCATTTTCATATTGTGAAAGTCTTGAAAACATAACTATTCCAAGCAGTGTCAAGTCGTTAGCAATTGGTATTTTTTACGAATGTAGAAATCTTTCGCACATAAATATAGATGCAGGAAATTTAAAGTATTCTTCTGAAGATGGAATTTTATTCAATAAAACAAAATCAACTTTACTTTTGTGTCCCGAAGGATTTTCTGGTAATTATGTGATTCCAGAAGGCGTATCGTCAATTGGTGATCAGGCGTTTTATAATTGCCGAAATCTCAAAAATGTGACAATTCCAAACTCCCTAATTTCTATAGGGCATCAGGCATTCTACAATTGTGAAAAACTTATCGAGGCCGTAATTCCATATAGCGTCATGTCAATAGGAGAAAAAGCTTTTTGTCGTTGCGAAAACTTAAAACAGATTAATATACCTGGAAGTGTAATTTCCATAAGCAAAGGTAGTTTTTTAGGTTGTAAGAATCTTGAAAAATTGACAATTCAAGATGGCGTTAAAATAATTGAGAACGAGGCATTCAAAGGATGCTCAAGTTTGGAGGTAGTCTTAATTCCAAAAAGCATAGAACGAATTGGCGCGTGGGTATTTAGTGGATGCAAAAATCTAGAAAGCGTAACAATGGAGGCTTACGACCCACCAAATATTAGTGTAGGAGTATTCGATTATAATGTCTTGGGATTTAAGATTCATGTTCCACCCACATCGCTTTGTGCGTATAAGACAAGTTTTAGTTGGTATGACTATGCAAATTATATAGACCCCTTGAATTAAGTTATGAAAAAAATATTTCAAAAAGAAAACCAAATCACGGAATTGTTTGATGTGAAAAAAATCATAAAGTTGTGCTATAATTATATATTGGCATCAGTATAGATACTTAAAAAGACGTACAAAATTATGAGAAAAAAACGGTGAAAAAAATACTGAACATATACAACATTTTGTTTAATCGTCGGAATGTTCAGCAAAAGATATTGACATTTGGAAAAATAAATAGGAAAATTATAAATTATGGAAAATAAAATTTATTATGGTGAATATTCGTTAAGACATTGGATAGATTTAATGCTGAAAAAAGATATTGTTCTACCAGAGTATCAACGTAGTTTTGTTTGGGATGAAAAAGCAGTAAAAAGATTCGTTAAATCCTTGAAAGACAAACAGTTTATTCCTCCTGTTACAATTGCTCATTATAAAATTCAAGATGATGGAAATGAAACTAACCTAATACTGGATGGGCAACAGAGGCTTACCTCTCTTTTACTTGCGGCTATAGGATTTTACCCTAATAAAAACAAGTTTAACAATTCAGAACCCATAATTGCTAGCGAGGATGATAGTGAAAATGATGAATCTGAGACAGATGTCGAAAAGAAAAAATCAATAGAATGGACATTCGAAAAACTTCTTAAAAATGAAAACAACACCATTGATAACATCAAAGAAAATATAAATAGTGGTGGAAATTATACTCATATAAAAGGATTGGAAGTCGATGACGATTTCTTTGACGATACTTTTTTAGGATTTTCATACATAGTTCCAACTTCGGAAGATAAAAGCGAAGTTCAAAAATCTTTTTCACAGACATTCAGAGAAATAAATTATTTTGGCAAATCACTCTCCGCCCAAGAAAGCCGGCGTTCTCTTTATTTTATGAATGACGAATATAAGGATTTCTTAGATGGAAAAACAGAGCAAAAAGATGTATTGTGTTCTCTTACTATTAATGAAAATATGCTATCTAAAAAAATAGATTTTATACGTTATCTTTCAATATTGTCTCAACTCAAGGTTCAAGACTCTGCATGGAATGTTTTAAAATATTACTCTTCTTATGCGTCTCGTGAAATGTTCTATGTTGACTATGTTTCATTTATCGTAGGACTAGAACAGGAAAATCATATAGAGAAATTTGATGGTTGTGAGATTGCAACCCTTTTTCCAAATAATTGTTGGAAAGAGAGATTTAAGAAATTGTATGAAATTATTTTAACTTTAACTGAAAAAATTCAACACGATGGAAAAAAATCTAAAGTAAATTTTGATTCTTGGATTGATGCGGATTATTATCTATTTGGTCTTATTTATTATGTTCTTTTTGAAGATAAAAAAATTAATCTCACTGATGAACTTTTCGAAAAAATAAGAATTGTGATAAGTGAAAAGCGTGGTGATAAGAATCTTGCATATTCAAGAAGTCCGAATAGATTAGGAAATTTACGAGAACGATTAGATGAATCAGTAAATATATATTCAGAATATGTGGAGTAAAAGACCATGAAAAATGGAATTCATACAAAGTTTATTCGTACTCCTATTTTTGGAATTTTGGAGGATTGTGTGAATGCAACCAAAGGAATCGGAGATGGAATTGATAGCTATCCTCTTTGTGAATATATTATGCAAACCACATTCTTAAAAATGACAGGAGCAAGCGAACAAAAACTAAAATGCATATTATGGGAAATTGCAACAAATGATTTTGAATTTAGATATGATTTTTTGAAACCTCAAAATAATTATGGAGAATGCTCTTCAATAAAGGATAAGCAAAAGGTTTTTAAAGAATTAATAAAAGAAATTAATAAATTATCTAGAGAATCTAATGTTATTAAAGATTTATTTAGTAACAATGTAAAAGATGTTATAAAAAATAAAGCTACAAAAGAAATTTGCGATTTATTAAAAGACTCCATTATAACAAAATGGCAAGAGAGGATGTTTCTACGCTTTACAAGGGAATACAATAATTTTTTAAAAACAAGTTTTTTTTGTAATTACGATGACAAAAAAAATAATTTGAGCCTTATAGAACAATCATTAAATTTTGAATCTATTGTTTTTGACCAACGAAATCGCTGTGCTCACAATCTAATATCATACCAAACAAATCTTCCTCGATTGTCCGTCCTTGTTGATAAGAATTACGATTATCAGAATTATTTTTTTCGTTTTTCAATTTTGGTATTATTAGATGAAATTTTTATAAAAATGTATAGCACATATTTAGAATTATTAGAAAAGAATGTTTAGTTATGAGTATAGAGAGAAATCATGTCAGAAAAAATTATAATAACTGAAAAATTTGTGCTATATGGGGTAGACAAAATCAAACAGCTACAATCCTTGTTTCTCAAAACAGCAACGCCCCTCTCAAACTTGCTGTAAGACTACAAAATAAACCAAAGGAGACCGCGTAAAATGTACACGCCGCCGTTTGAAATCACGTCACGGATAATCGAGCTTATCTCTATCGTTTCGGAAAAAATCGGGGAAATACAGTATCTTCAGGACAGCGCGCAGCATATCCAGCTGAGAAAGGAAAACCGCATAAAGACAATCCATGCTTCCCTGGCGATTGAAAACAACAGCCTGAGCATAGAGCAAATCACGGCGATAATCGAGGGAAAGCGCGTATTGGGAAATCCGAACGAGATAAAGGAAGTGGAAAATTCAATTCAGGCGTATGACTTGCTTTTGTCGCTTGACCCTTGCAGCGAAAAAGATTTGCTCAAGGCGCACGCGCTTATGATGCGGGATTTGGTCGGCAGAAGCGGCAAATACCGGACGGACGGCGTGGGCATATTCGACGGCGAAACGGTCGTCCACCTTGCGCCGCCCGCCGAACGAGTGCCCGCGCTCATGTCCGATTTGTTCGCATGGCTCAAGGCGAGCGACGTGCATCCGCTCATAAAAAGCTGCGTGTTTCATTATGAATTCGAGTTCATCCATCCTTTTCAGGACGGCAACGGCAGAATAGGGCGTTTGTGGCAGACGGCAATTTTAAAGGACTGGAAAGCGATTTTCGCATGGCTGCCCGTCGAAACGTTGGTAAAGGAGCATCAAAAAGAATATTACGACGCGCTCGGTGCGAGCGACCGCGACGCAAACAGCACCGGATTCATAGAATTCATGCTTGCTTTGATTGCCGGCACGATTGAAGATATTATAGAGGCAGAAAAAAACGTTACTGCAAAGGTTACTCAAAAGGTGACTGTAAATCAGCAGAAAATCATCGACGCAATCAAAGCGAATCCGTTTGTTACGCAAGAAGAGCTTGTCGCCATCGTCGGAATCGCAAGAAAAAATATCATTGCAAATATGAAAAAACTCCAGGAAAGCGGACTGATAAAGCGCATTGGCGCGGACAAAAATGGGCATTGGCAGGCGGGGGAATAGGAGGAGTGAAATGAAGAATAAATTGACAAATCAATTTTCTCATCTATAAATTTTCGGAAAGGAATATAAACGTCAGTGTACTTGTAGAGGATGAAACGATATGGCTCAAAAAAGGCATGGCGGAACTGTTTGATTCGTGCGGAGTGTTTCAAACCCCGATGTTCTGCGTCGAGGTTTGTTGATTGTTCTATGAACAATATCAACTTGCATTTAAAAAAACATTTTCGCGGACGGAGAACTTAAAAGAAGTTCAGTTGCCGGGAATGGAATTATAACCAACCATACGAAAACATACTTTTGGGGAGATGACATTGGAAACCTTTGATTATGAGCAGAAAATAAAAGAAGAAAAAACAAAATGTGCGAAAAATGATTTTGAATTATTGCTAAGTCAAGGCAATATTGCATTCTACAAAGGATGTGAAGTAACTCAAATTTTTTTATACGATAAGCGTACAAAAGAAGCAAAAAACTACTTTTGTTTATTTGTTTTTGACGAAGTAGATAAAGTTGACGAAGCCCCTACGAAATTATTAAAAAAGCCAATAGAACTAAGCGAAAATCTGATCGCAGGTATTCAACAAAAAAGGATTTTACTGTCTGATGCAAAAAAAGCATTTGAAGAAATACAAAACGGAACAATGCATTATGATGGCAATTGTTTGATTTCTGAGCATCTTAACTTACTACCAAAAACGTATGTGCCGTCTCTTTCATCAAACAAGACCGTTCTGCTTAACCATGTTTTAAAACCTAATTACTGGGGTGATAATTACATCATTGAATTTTTTGATGAAGCAAAAGAAATGCTTAATTCATACAAGGACACAAGAAATATTTTTGATATTATAAATGAAAAGATAAAATCATTATCCGCAGTAAAAATAGACTTAACAAAAGTGTATGATAGAATTGGAAATATATTGTTTCAATTTCCAATAACAATTCTCAAATCAGAAATAGCATCAGAAAAAGACTCGGTAAACGTATGTATAAAAACAGAATATCATCCTTCAGTGACAAATGCAAAAAATTTACACATAGAAATGATTTCCAGACTAGATCATGTTATTACCGGCTTTAATTCTTATAATAGCAATGCTCTATCAATAAATCAGTCGCTAAAAGTCGGAGACGACAATAATCTTCAAACTTTAATCTCTGACGACACATCAAAACTTTTGTTACATAATTCAGAAGTGAATTTCTTAAAAGGTTTTCATTTTGGCGGAAAAATAGGAATGCAATACTCTGAGCCACGGACAATTACGCTAAGAAACGAAAAAAAATACGAAATAGAACTGTTCACAGCAGATTTGTTTGACTCAAACATCCATAACAGTGATTATTTTGAAAGAATTTCAGCAAGAAATAGAAACAATGAAATTTTACAACACAGCGGTGATTATAAAGTTTTCAAAGAAAACCAAACGGACGAGGCGTTCTCGTTTTTAAGAGATAAAATAATACGACACAATGATGATGTCAAAGAAATTTGTCTTTGGGATCCATACTTAACCGCATTCGACATTATGGCAACATTATATTTTGAAAATACAGGACTTCCATTCCGATGCATAACAAGCTATCAAAAAGCGAAAAATCTATCACAAGATGATGACAATCAAAAATCGTTTGAGCAATTCAGGAAAGAACAAGAAGATTTATTTTTAAAGAATTCAAATAACTTGCGAATCAATTTGAAATTCCTCGCACAGCAAGGCGAGTATGGCTGGAAGTTTCACGACCGATTTCTAATTTTTATTCCCAAAGACACCACAAATTTGCCAGAAGCATATTTTTTAGGAACATCAATAAATACCATCGGGAAAAATCACCATATCATTCAAAAAGTAACCAACTCGAGAGAAATCCTGAACAACTTTGAAGAATTATGGAAATTGTTAGATAATGATGAATGCCTCGTGGCAGGATTTCCTAAAAAAGGAGCAAAAAAATGATTCCTCAATTTACAAAACATGACATAGATCACATTCTGTTTCCTAAAGAATTATATCAACGATTTCAAGAAATAGAAAAAGAATGCAATGGTCAAGTGCAAGATTTATTATTTTCAGAAAGCGACAAAGCAATTTTTGCATACAGCAATATATGCTGCAATAAGAATTCTGATTTATCAAATGATAAAATAACGAAAATAAAAGAATGTATTTCACTTGCCATATATTTTTATAATGATTTCATTGAAACTTTTGCTATTACAAAACTATTTTTTGCTATAAAAATTATAACATATTTTTCACAGAATTTTGACTTGTTGGATACAACATTGCTGACCGCAACGCACACAGATAAAATAAACAAACTGCTCGATAATATGAATTTTAATATGCAAATACCAAAAAACGCACCTTATAACGAAAGGAAATTGTATTCTCTTTTCATTGAAGCAATTGAAAAAAAGGACTTCCTTGGAATTTTAGGCATTATGGATTATCTTTCTCATCATTCAAATATCTTCGACAAATTGAATTCGACATGGAGAATTTTTATCCAATGGATTTGGTTCTATGATAAAGAAATCGTGCTGAACTTTTTATCAAGAACACAAAATTTTATGAACATTGAATTTATTTTTCAATCGCTCAAAAACGATATTTTTACAATTTTGTCACGATTGGATGATCAAACAAATTGTTATGTATTGCTTCGTGGGATCTCAATCTTCTTTGAAGAACTTGAACGTACGCCATACGTAAGCAATAACAAATTCGAAAAAATTCCAGATTATTCGGATTTTTTAATTAATTCATTGCATGAACATCAACGGGAATTTCGCAAATATATGCAACTTCTAAGAATATCTCATTTGAAAGCATATAATTTTACCATGGGCATTGTCCTTGCCAAAAATCAAAATTTCCTGCCGTTTTACATTGATTTTATCAATACGAGTTTTCAACCTAGTTATGCGTTTTCAAAAGGATTTTTAAATAACTGTACGAATCCAAAAACTGTTGTCCAAGTGTCTGAAAAAATCATGTACTATTTTTTAGAAAATGATGCGAAACATTTTGACCCGATAAATAAAGCTTCTGGATATATTGACTTATTCATAAAATCAATCGTTATTACGACAGCATCAAAAGAGAAATATTTAGAAAAACTGAACGATATTTCAAGTGAAATCCGTTTCATGGAAAATTCTTGGTGCCAAGATAAAATCACCGTAAAATGGATTTATTTATTTTATCACGTTCTTGCAAATGAAATTTTAAAATATAATTTTTCGAAAGACAGAATACGCGAGGCTATTCCACTTTTATATGATAAACGCTACGAATTGATATATGATAAAACCGCAATCGATACGATGAAAAACATATTATCAGTCCCACAGAATTATAAAACTATAACACTAAAAAATTTTAGCAATGAAGAATTTAAAATCACCTTTCAATAGCTTATATTAGGAATAGTCAGAATGACTCTGACGTTGCTCAAAGCGTAATTATATTGCAATTGTATAAAAAATCAAATCAATTTTATCATTTTTAACAAAGACGCAGAGCCGAAGTTCTACGCGAGTCCCGTTTACCACGGCACGCTTGACATCGACGACATCTGCGCGGAAATCTCCGAGAAAACCGCACTCACGCCGTCAGAAGTGCACGGCGTGATAAACGGCCTTCTTTCGAGTGTTCCGAAATATATGCTTTTGGGCTACAAGGTCCGGCTGAACGGCTTGGGAATTTTCCGCTACGCATTCAGCGGCATCGGAAAAGCGACGAGCGAAGAAGTGGTTCACACCGACATCAAGAACGGAAGAATCCACTACGCGCCCGACGTGAAGCTCAAGTCAAAGATGAGCAGCCCCGAATACACGCGGGTCTGAGAATCAGTTGGCAAGCGAAGGGCAGATAACGGTGCCCGCGTTTGAAACCCGAACGGTCGTAAGACCAAAGGAAAAATCCGTTATGAAAACTTTTTGGGGCTTCCGGTAAATTTTTTGGCTTGCCGGGAGCCTTTTTTTGTGCGCCCGACGCAAAATATTCCCCCGCCCAAGGTTCAGACAGAATTTATTTCCGCAAATACGTAAAAATATTTGCGGAAATACGTGCGCATATTTCGGGAAAAACGCATACGTATTTGCGGAAATACGTTTACGTTTTTCCGCAAATAAATTCAGAGGGGCGGGGGAAAAGGGTAGCATTCCGCGCTCGAATAGGCGGTGTTTTACTTTTAGCGGAATCTTCAGGCAATTCTTGCGAGCAATCAGTTTTCTGCCTCAGCCCTTTGTTTTGAAATACCGAAATTGCATTATTCTGTGATAGTTCCTTTTTTTATATGACACATAATCTCTCGCGATTTGCAAAAATCAATGACTTTTTCTGCTTCGCTGTTATAAAAACTTTTATATCCGTTATATTCAGAAATTATTTTGTTATAATGCGTTCTTCCAAAAATAATTTTATCAACAAAACTTACGGTTTTAAGAATTTCTTCTAATTTCTGCTCAATGATATTCGGCGTTGGATAAGGCTCAATGCTGACCCATGTTTTGCAACCCGCTTCATGCAATTTTCTCAAAGCATTTATTCGTCTTATATAAGAAACACTGTTCGGTTCTTTTTCTTTTCTAAAATTTTCATCCAAAGAAACAAGCGTAATTCCATATTCATTTTCTTTTGAAAAGACTTTCAGCTTCATAGGCAGCAATCCTTTTGTCAAAACTGTACAAGGAATTCCCGCCTCGTTAATTTTTTTTATTGATTCAATGCTCATTGCTCCCACTTCCGGATAATTTTCCATAAATGGATCTGTTGTAAAACAAAGTTGGACAGACTTTATCTTTTCTTTTAATTTTGGAAGTTCTTTGTCTAACAATGCAAGAGTATTGCTCACAAGTCTTGGCTCACACCATTCTTCATATGTTTTCACATTTCCAAATCTTTTTGCCATAAGATAGGCATAACAAGGATATTTGCATCCATGAAAACATCCGAGAACGTGATTCATAGTATAGTCGCCGTATTCCACACCTGTTTTGTAGAGCATGGATTTTCGTGTTATTGTTTTCATACTATATTTATTTTATTTCGTATGTAAGAATACGGGCATTCCTTATGGCTTGCTCATAGTTTATAAGAGGATATCTTCCTGTATAATCTATAAGATTTTCTTTCTTCATTTGCCTTACAATTTCTTCACTGTGCTTTGGAATATGTCCATTTTTAAGTGTAAATAAATACACATCCTTATTTGTTCCTAAATTTTTAGTCAGAATTTCCTGTTTCACAAGTTCCTGGAAATTTTGAATTTTTGTATATTCCCTATTCCCAAATAAATCCTCTCGTATGTCTTTTGATTTGTCATCATCAATATCAAAATTCGCATTCCCATTAACTTCATTTGTTTTCCAAGTTATGTGCAGAAATTTATCAACTGCACGAATATGGCTTGCACCAAAAATAATTCCATATATGTTAGCACCTTTCTTTATTGCAAACGGATATAAATAAGTATTGCATGAGGCGGGTATTTTCTCACGAAGTCTCTGTAAGATATATTGATGTATATATTTATATGGATTTCTGTGCGCCTTTTCCCAATCTATATTTAATATATTTTTAAATTCCTCTTTATTGCCAAATCTTATAAAATATGAGGATGAGATAAAATACAAGAAGTCAACTTGTTTACAATGTATTAGTTTTTGAAAATATTTATCCTGTAAAAACTTAACGCTATTTTGATCTAAATATACAAGCGACGGATATTTCTGCATCTTTTCAAGATAATCATCAAAAATTTCTTCACAAGCCTTATTTGTATAGACAATTTTCAGAAACTGTCTCTCGACACATCTCTTTAATTCGTTGTTTGTGTCTATAAATTTAATGCAAGCCGCTTTTAACAAGGCAAATTTTTCTGAACCCAATTCATTAAAATAAATTGTTATCCGTTGCTTTTTTCGAAAAATATTTCCTATTTGTTCTGATATTTGGGTTAATATACGAATAGAGCTACCTTTTACATTATTTTTGTCGTATCCTGTACCCGCAAAAAAATCAAAAATATTTATCTCTACTGCCCAATCGGACATAATAAAAGTGGGAAGCCATGCTTTAGCATAGTCTTCAAAAATTGAAAGTTTCGTTATTGTTTCTTCTGTGAATGGTTTTTCATGTAGATTTATTGTCGGCATACCTCTTTCTTCTCCAATCTATAATCTATGGTAGGCAACTTATGGATTTCTTCTGTCAACAACAAATGACAACATGCGTGCCGCATCTTTCAAAACGGTATGAGCATTTTCACCAAACAGCATTTCTGCCCATAAAATGTCTATTGTCCTTATTTTGATATTTCGTAAATCCAAAAAAACAAGGTTTTTTATTTCGGTTTCGATTTCTTTATAAAACTCATCTGAAAGTTTTGAAAAATCAGGAAAATATGTTTTTTCAATGTCTACAACTTCCATTTTTCTCATTCCCTCATTATCTTTTGAAGAAACTTCGCAAATCAACTGGTAGAAAATCGTTGATACCCATGAAGCCATTAGCATTGCGGTTTTTGCATCAGGCAAAGAGCAGACCACAAAATTTGTAGAAACAAAAACCGGCTTTTGTGCCAAGTAAACACGACCTGTCGAACGAATCAGACGTGGAATTAAAACAGAATTTTTGGGAAAAACAGATTTACTTTCCCTATTCAATACTTTTAGCCAGTCAGATTTTGATTTTACCTTTTTTGACTGTTTGTTTTCCTTCTGTGGAAGTTGCATATAATATGTTATGATTTCATCTATAAGTTTAGGAGTGTTCAAGGAACTGTCTAAGAATTTTGCATCTCCACTATTTACGAGGAATGCATCTTGTTTTGCATTGCGCATTCCAAATTTCAAAACAATTTTTTTATCCTTAAAGTGACAGAATAATGATTCATTTGAGTCAAAAAACAGCAAATCGCTACCACCATTATTACCAACTCCACCGCGTTTTGATTTGAAATTAAATGTCTCAAAAATGGCAAAATTTTCAGAATCTCTAAAAGTTTTGTTTACAAAATCAACGGCTTCGGTCATTTCGCTGTTTACGGAACGCCATCCAATCTCAATTGTTTCTTCAAGTTCTTTCCTTCCAATCTTCTTGCCAACAATGCCCGGCATAGTTGGCTTAAATGCCTCTGTCATTTCTTTTGACAAAGATTTTGAAAAACGATGTACATCTAAATCTGGAATATTATCATAACTTGAAATCACTGTTATTTTCTCACATGGTTGCATCGCCTTTCCAACTAGCACGCAAGTATCTTTTGTAACATTGTCAAATATTGCACTTCCTGGATATGAGAAAATTATCCGTAAGCCAAATTTTTCCAATAGAAGTTTCCGTATGCTCTTCGCTTCAGCCCCTCTTGCTGTCAAATGTGTTTTCGGAAAAATACAGGCTATTGTCGTTCCTCTTTTTACAAGATGTGTAATCAGTTCGAGAAATGGAACTTCCAATGGCATCTGTCCAACAGTACTCTCAATTTCAGTATCTACAATCCGACGTAAAGCTTGAATCAATTTTTCTTTACGCTCAACACAGTTTATTCCTGCGACAAAAGGTGGATTCATAAGAATTATTTTTACATTTGCAAAAAAATCCGAAGTTAATTCAGCAATATTTTTTGTTTCAATTGTCGGTGAATTGTCTTTAGAAATTATATGTGCAAATTTCAAACCTAATCGCAAAGAAAGCAATTCCACAAGTTGTTCATTACAATCATTGGCAAGAATTTGATTAGGCCGTATATCAAAACTGTCAATTGCGGCACTCAGTAGATTTCCACTTCCAGCGGCAGGGTCGCAAATCTGTTCATCAGCACCAAGATTTCCATTCACGTAAAAAGCAAGCTTTGCCACAATGCGGGCAAGCTCCATGTCAGTAGAAACCTCTCCGTCATGTTCGTGCCCTGAAGATACAATTTGATGAAGAATATTTGCAATAGAATCGCCTGTCACGTTCTGCTCGCCAAAAGCAAACAGATTCTGCATCAAATCGGAATCCACGAAAGCATCTTTTTCAAATTTATACATTTGTATATGAAAAAATATCTTTAAATTTTATCATTGCAGCCTCATTGCAGAT